>URUX01000008.1 GCA_900551135.1 uncultured Clostridium sp. | reverse complement strand
TATAATCTTCCAAAAGATTTCTGTCAATTTCTTTTCACACAAACGTTTGGCATATCAATTTCTGCTGCCAAAGCTTATTGTTTTCTCAAAATCTTTTCCATGGATTTTCCTTTTGCCAGTTCATCGACCAGCTTATCCAGATAACGAATTTCCTGCATAAGTGGTTCTTCAATATCCTCTACCCTGACTCCGCAGACCACTCCTTTTATCAGCTTTCTATCTGGATTTGGCGCTGGCGCTTTCAAAAAGAATTCCCCATAGGTAAGTTCTGTATCGGCCAGTTTCATAATCTGATCGGCCGAATAGCCGGTGAGCCAGGAAGTCACCTCATATACCTCTTCTGCTGTACGGTTCTTTCTCTCAGCCTTTGCTACCAGCAAAGCATATACCTTGCCGAAATTCATTCCATATATTTTTTCATGTTCCATCTTCATTCTCCTTTTCTTCAAACACAGCGTATCCCTTATCGTATTTCACATAGATTTTAGAGGTTTCTCTTCTCCCTTTTCTGCCAGTATAACATATTTTAACAGTAAAAGACACTTCCAGGTATTAATAAACATACGAATAAAAAGGGGATAATTGTTTGGAAAACATCAAAACCAATCAGATATACACAAACCGAATAATAACATGTATTCTATGGGTATTGCATTTTCTTCACAAGAAAGAGAAAAAACCACAGCCAGTCAGGGTTTTCCGACTGTCCGTGGTCTTTTCCGGTTTGTTCTATCATGTGTGTTTATGCTCTCTGCTTCTGATACAATAGGCATTCACAACCCACTCTATTCTTCACAAACCGCATCAATTGCCTTGCCAATATCATGGCGCATATATTTGTTGTCAAAATCGATCCGGTTCGTTGCTTCATAGGCATTCTTTCTGGCTTCTTTTAAGTTTGTTCCTGTGGCGGTAACGCCTAAGACTCTGCCTCCGTTGGTAACCAGACGGCCGGCTTCATCAAATTTCGTTCCAGCATGGAATACGTAATAGCCGTCCCGATCTTTGAAATTTTCCAGTCCTTTGATCACAAAGCCTTTCTCATATTTTACCGGATAACCTTCTGATGCCAGCACCACGCAGACTGCTGCATTGTCTTCAAATTTCAGGTCAATCTGATCCAGGGTTCCGTCTACACAGGCCTCAAAGACTTCCACAATATCATTTTTCATCCTCGGAAGGACTACCTGAGTCTCCGGATCGCCAAATCTGGCGTTGTATTCCAGTACCTTAGGGCCTTTTTCCGTCAGCATCAGGCCAAAGAAAATGATTCCTTTAAAGGTTCTTCCCTCTGCCTTCATTGCATCTACGGTCTTCTGGTAAATGTGTTCTTTACAGAACGCATCTACCTCTGCTGTATAAAATGGACTTGGTGAAAAGGTTCCCATGCCTCCGGTATTTAATCCGGTATCGCCGTCTCCCGCTCTCTTATGATCCTGGGCAGAGGTCATAATTTTAATGGTATCGCCGTCTACAAAGGACAGAACAGACACTTCGCGGCCAGTCATAAACTCTTCTACTACAATCCGGTCTCCGGCAGAACCAAACTGCTTATCCAGCATCAGGGTCTTTACGCCTTCCTTTGCCTCTTCTCGGGTATTGCAGATTAAAACGCCTTTTCCAAGAGCCAGACCGTCTGCCTTTAATACGATTGGCATGTCAGCAGTTTCCAGATATTCCAAGGCTGCTTCCGGGGTGTTAAAGGTCTCATAGGCTGCCGTTGGAATGCCGTATTTCTTCATCAAATCCTTAGAAAATGCCTTGGAGCCTTCCAGAATTGCCGCATTTTTTCTCGGGCCAAATACCCGCAGTCCCTGAGATTCAAACACATCTACCACACCGCCAACCAGAGGATCGTCCATGCCGATAACGGTTAAATCCACCTGATTTTCTCTGGCAAATGCTGCCAGCCTGTCAAACTCCATGGCGCCGATGGGCACACATTCTGCAAATTCTGCAATGCCGGCATTTCCAGGAGCACAATAAATTTTATCTACCTTTGGACTCTGGGCCACCTTCCATGCAATGGCGTGTTCCCGTCCGCCGCTTCCTACGATTAATACCTTCATACTGAACTCTCCTTACTGACTGCTACTGATTGGCAATCATGTTAATGGCCTGGGGCAGGATAATCCATTCTGCTTCCTCCATCACTCTGCGCTGCAGGATTTCAGGGGTATCCCCTTCTTTTACCTCTACTGCTTTCTGCAGAATAATCGGGCCGGAATCTACCCCTTCATCTACATAATGTACCGTTGCACCGGTAACCCTGACTCCTCTCTGTAAGGCCGCTTCATGTACTTTTAATCCATAATAGCCTACTCCACAGAAAGAAGGAATCAGAGATGGATGGATGTTGATAATCCGATTGCGGTATTTTTCAATCATGGCTGCCGGTATGGTAACTAAAAAGCCGGCAAGGACAATTAAATCCAAATCATATTCGTCCACTTTGCTTAAAAACGCCTGGTTAAATGCGGCTCTGTCCGGAAAATCTTTGGGAGACAGGCATACCGCCTCAATCCCAGCCTGTTTTGCACGTTCTAAGGCATACGCATTTTTATTGTTGCTGATTACCACCCGAATCTCCGTATTGGTAATCTGGCCGTTTCCAATGGCATCTATAATCGCCTGAAGGTTGGTGCCGCCTCCTGACACCATTACGCCGATTTTCAGCATAAGTCCACTCCCTTTTCTCCTGCTTCAATGGAGCCGATTACATAAGGAGTATCTCCTGCTTTTCTCATAGCTTCCATAGCAGTCTCAACATCAGCCGGATCAACTGCTACAATCATGCCGATACCCATATTGTAGGTATTGTACATCATCTGCTCTTCAATCTGGCCTTTCTTTGCTAACAGAGTAAAGATTGGAGGAATCGGATAGCTGTCTTTTTTAATTACCGCTCTTGTTCCTTCTTTTAACATACGGGGCACGTTCTCATAAAATCCGCCGCCGGTAATGTGGCTGCATGCCTTAACCTTAACGCCTGCTTCTTTTACGTTTTTCAGAGCCTGCACATAAATACGGGTAGGAGCGATTAACGCTTCGCCCAGAGTTGTTCCAAGTTCGTCATAGTATGTATTTAATCCCTCTCTGGTCAGTTCGTTTTCAAACACCTTGCGGACTAAAGAAAAACCATTGCTGTGAACGCCGGTAGAAGCCATACCAATCAGCACATCTCCGGAAGCCAGGTTTTCACCGGTAATCAAATCTTTTTTATCTACAATACCAACTGCAAAACCGGCCAGGTCATACTCGTCTACCGGATAGAATCCAGGCATTTCTGCAGTCTCGCCGCCGATTAACGCTGCTCCGGACTGTTTGCATCCGTCAGCCACACCGCTTACGATGGTTGCAATCTTTTCCGGATAGTTTTTGCCGCATGCAATGTAATCCAGGAAAAACAACGGCTCGCCGCCTGCGCAGGCTACGTCGTTGACGCACATTGCCACACAGTCAACGCCTACGGTGTCGTGCTTGTCCATTACAAAAGCCAGTTTTAACTTGGTGCCTACGCCGTCCGTTCCAGATAACAGAGTGGGCTCTTCCATATCTTTAAATGATTTCATGGAAAATGCTCCGGAGAATCCGCCAAGACCTCCCAGTACTTCCGGACGCATGGTTCCCTGAACAAACTTTTTCATCAATTCCACTGACTTATATCCTGCTTCAATGTCAACTCCAGATTTCTTGTAGTCCATAACTTCCTCCATTTTGAGATAATAAATTCTTTATATGATTGGGTTTCCGGTTCTGAATGGCGGCTTACTTTTTCATCTGTGCCAGATACTCTTTGTATCCCAGTTCATCCAGCTTATCTGCTTTTTTTACTACATCATGTTTCAGCTTTTCCGAGTAGGCTTTTAATCTGCCTAACAGTTCCTCGTCAGAAACTGCCAGAATCTTTGCTGCTAAAATTCCTGCGTTTGCACCGCCGTTGATGGCTACGGTTGCCACTGGAATGCCGGATGGCATCTGAACGATAGAATATAAAGAATCTACACCTCCCAAATCAGACGTTTTCATAGGAATTCCAATAACCGGCATTGGGAAAATTGCCGCACACATGCCAGGAAGATGGGCTGCCTTTCCTGCTCCTGCGATAATCACCTTAAAGCCTCTGCTTTCTGCTGATTTTGCATATTCGAAAAATACATCCGGTTCTCTGTGTGCGGAAATAATTGTCATCTCAAATTCCACACCCAGTTCCTCTAACACCTCAGCCGCTTTTGCCATTACCGGCATATCTGAGTCACTTCCCATTACAATTCCGACTTTTGCCATTATTGGTCCTCCTTTTCTGGTGCCTGCCTTTGTAGTTTTAGATTCATAACTTTCACGAATATTTTTAATAAGTTATTCTTATAAGTATAGTTTATCAATGAAACAGCACTTATTAATTATAATACTAGGTTTTAAATCTAACGTCAATAGGATTTTTAAGCTTCCAGGGGTTCATTTAATTTTTCTGCACCTGGCAGAACAAAACGGCCATTTTCGATAATCACGGTTTTCGTTCCATCCGTGCTCACTGCTGCAATCTCTCCCAGTTCATCATAAGGAATGGTAATGTCACAATGACAGTTAAAATATGCCTGGGAAACGTCGGTTTTTCTTAAAATTGATACTTCATTATCTCTGGCAATCACTTCTTTGCCATCCGGATTGTACATGGGGGCATCTTCCGACCAGCTGTAACAGGTATCGCCAACTGCAAAATGAGGTCCCATTTTTTCCACAATCAGAATCGGAAGTTTGTCAATAATTCCATACTTTTCTGCCATGGCATACGCAGCAGTATTGGTTCCAATGGCAAATTCTCCCAGCGGCAGATGCTCATGATTTCTCATAATAACCTGTTTAACCAGCGCCCTGCTTTCCTCCGGATCTGCAAAATTCTCGCACGTATAATCGGTTACCCGTCCGTTTTCAAAGATAACCGAAAGGTTTTTAAACTGAATGCCTCCAATATAAACGCTTCCTACAAACAGTTCTCCCTCTGTGCCAGAAAGTACGGGGGACGTAAATACCTCGCCTACCGGAATGTTAACGTCAGCCACACAGTTTTCAAAATTAGTCTGGGAAGACGGATCTGTCAACGGGTGAAGATGTACCCGGATATCGGTTCTGTTTGCTCCTCTTCCTTTCACCGTCACATATTCCGCCCGATCCAGCGCATCGATGATTACCTGCTGCATATCCCGGTACAGTTCATAATCCAGAGTATTGATCTGAATGGTTTCCTCAAAAATCTCCGGGAACCGGTCTCCTATCTCCGGCTTTGGAAATGCGATAATCGTAAAGCTGGTCTCCTCGCCTGGCTGGTACTGGTCTGCAATCTGCATATATTCGCTGGAATAAGCAATACTTACCTCTTCCTGGTGACGGCTTAAGGAAAGGGTCTCTTTTTTATTGACCGGATCAAATCCCTCTTCTCCGAATGTTTCTACCACAGCCGGACCTGCGTTGAGTCTGGCCAGTTCTTTGTACTCTTCCAGAGCGCTCTTGATTACGGATAGCTTCCGCTCTTTTAACGCCGTTCCCATATAAATGGCGCTGTCATACCGATGGTCATAATCATACTGTTTGTTAGGGGAAGTGCCGTAAAATCCCAGCTTCCGGTTTGGATTGCGGTTAATGGATTCTACAGCTGCTCTGAGAACAATCACTTCTTTTCCCATCTCATGGAAATTGGCAATGGCTTTTTGCAGCATCCGTTCATATCCCAACTCGTAGCGGATGGAAACCGTCTTTTTAATGGAAAGGTCTCTTCCCATTACTTCAAATCCTTTCCGGAATCCTTCGGTATAGGTATCTGCCATCTTATCAATGGTTTCCTGGGGAAGACTGTTTAAAAACTCTGCTATCTTTAATTCAGTGTCCGAAATATACTCGCCGAACTGGTACAGATACCGAAGATCGGAAAGGTCTTCTCCTGTAATAATGTCAGCAGCAAAAGACAGGGACGGATCCAGAGTTTCTCTGGTGCGGTAAGCCACCGTCTGGTCTGCATAATCGCTGACAAACCAGTACAGTACATCCTTCACTTCCTGGGCTTTTGGAATTTTCTCTTCAAATAAATTGTAAATCTCAATAAACGTCTCGTTTAATACCGTAATGTTCCACAGACGGCTTTCAAAGGCATATACAATCTGGCCTCTGATCTCTGTATATAAAAATGCCAAAAGCTGTCCATACTCATCTCCCAGCATGTTTACTGCATATGCTGGATTGGCATAACTTTCTTCATAATGATCCGGCAGAATATCTGCGTAAAGGGATCTGTTTTCCTCTGCCAGTTCTTCCAGACTTAAGGAATGTACATATTCTCTGACTCCGGCTTTCTGAAGCCGGTTTGTCAAATCTGCAATGCTGCTGATAAAACCGGCTGTAACTGCAAAATAATCCTGAAACGGTGCCGGAACCGTCTTTTCTTCCCGGATCTGGCTGATCCGCTCTAACGATAATTCATAACGTTCTAAAACAGATTCATTTTCTTCTTTCCACAATTCGCGGTAGTCCATTGTCTCAGCTCCTTAATCCTATCATAATCATAACCAGCCACAGAACTACCAGAATCCCGCTTACGGGAAGGCTGATTCTGGCCAGTATGTAATTTTTTTCTTTTTCCATAAATGCATGGACGCTGTACCACAGTCCCAGTATGGAAAATACCAGACTGGAAAATCCAAGCGCTCCTGCATACATCCCACTCTGTCCCTGTTCCCGGACAGTAATATACATAGTACCGGCAAATAAAATCAGCCCTGCGGCACAAAGCCCCAGGGACCATTTACTGTGTTTCGCCAAAGGTTTCCGGATATAGGATACCTTTTTGGGCTTATCTTGCCTGACTTTTCTTTTTCCTAACACGATGTCTACTCCTTACCGTCTGTACAATCTGATACAGAATATAGCCAAGAATTGCGCCTGATACATTCAGCATAATATCATCCACATCAAAACTTCCCACTTTAAACACCAGCTGAACGGTTTCTACTGACAGGCTGAAAAGAAAGCAAATCAAAAATGTATTGTACCATTTTTTGCTTCTGCGGCTGACTATGGGAAGAAAGAAGCCAGCCGGCAGAAACCCTGCAATATTGCCGATTACATTTAACAGAAAACTTTTTATCCCCACCACATCCCGGTACGTCCAGAATCTCCGGATTTCCTTAAGGGGTTCCAGATTATAGGCATAGGTATCCCGGGGTCTGGTGGTTCTTCCAAACTCTTCCGCAAAGAACAGGAAATAGACCAGCAGGATCAGGTATAAAAGGAACAACACCCAGCCCAGCTTCTGGTTCTTTGTCGTATTTTTAATCATGCAATGCCCCGCTTAAAATTCAATTTCTGATTTACGCTTTAACAGCAGCGCGCCGTTGACAATGGCAACGATTCCCACTGTCAGACCGGTAACAGCGATAATGATTCCAATGGCAATATTTCCTGCACCTGCATTGCGCATGGTCTTATATACTCGTTCCATACATGTTCTCCCTTCCGGCAACACAAGGCTGTCTGAACCTTTTGTTCTTATTTTGCCCCATACTGCTCATAATAAGCATCAATAGCTGCTTTAATGGTATCGTCAATCACAACCTTGCCGCCGCACTCCCGGTTATACAGGTATTCGGTTACTTCCTGCATATTTACAATCGCAGCAGTTGGGAAGCCGTATAAATCCTGAATCTCCTCCAGGGCGCTCTTTTCTCCTTTTCCTCTCTCCATGCGGTTTAAAGAAACGATTAAGCCCTTGATTTCAACATTTCCCTGAGCCTTTAAAATCGGGAAGGTTTCTTCGATGGACTTGCCGGAAGTTGTAACATCCTCAATCACAACGACTCTGTCACCATCTTTAATCGGACTTCCCAGAAGGATTCCGGTATCGCCGTGATCTTTTACTTCTTTCCGGTTGGAGCAGTATTTTACATCTTTTCCATACAGTTCGCTGATGGCCATGGCAGTTGCCACGCTTAACGGAATACCCTTATAAGCTGGTCCAAATAATACGTCAAAATCCAGACCGTAATTGTCATGAATTGCCTTTGCATAATACTCGCCCAGCTTGCGAAGCTGCGTTCCGGTTACATATGCGCCTGCATTCATAAAGAATGGGGATTTCCGTCCGCTCTTTAATGTAAAGTCACCAAATTTTAAAACATTGCTGTCTACCATAAATTCAATAAATTCCTGTTTGTACTGTTCCATATCTGACCTCCATATTTACGGGCTTTCTTTGCCCTCATTTTCTATATTTCATCCCTGCTTCATCGATACGAGAGATTATCCGGTTCAATTTTATCATAGATTTCCGGTTATTTCAATCAAGAAACGCCCGGAAGCGGAGTCATGGGAGCGCTCTGTTTGGGAATCTTTTTATCGTCCTCCAAATCCAGTAAAAGAAAAGTCCCTATCCATCTGCTGTGATAAGGACTCTTCGCTATACCTTTTTATCTTACCGCGCCGATTAAGTCTTTTATATCCTCAATCTGATGGCGTTTCATGTAATTCTCAATTCCTGCTGCAATCTCTTCGGTCGCATAAGGATTATGGAAATTAGCAGTTCCAACCGCTACTGCAGAAGCCCCTGCCAGAATAAATTCCATGGCATCGTCTGCATTCATAATACCGCCCATGCCAATGACAGGCAGACTGACAGCCTGGGCTACCTGATATACCATGCGGACTGCCACTGGTTTTACCGCCGGACCGGATAAGCCGCCGGTACGGTTTGCCACTGCAAACGTCCGTCTGTTAATGTCAATCTTCATACCCGTTAAGGTATTGATTAAAGAAAGCACATCTGCGCCGCCGGCTTCCGCCGCCTTTGCCATAACCGTAATATCCGTAACATTGGGACTCAGTTTCATAATCACCGGCTGTTTCGCATGCTTTTTCACTTCCCTGGTAATGGCTTCTACTGCCTTTGGGTCCTGACCGAAGGCAATGCCGCCTTCTTTTACGTTTGGACAGGAAATGTTGATTTCCAGCATGTCTACCGACTCATCTCCCAAGCGCTCTACTACTTCAATGTAGTCCTCTGTAGTCTTTCCGCAGACATTGACAATAATTTTAGTATCATACTGTTTTAAAAATGGAATATCTCTCTGCACAAATACGTCAATGCCAGGATTCTGCAGGCCAATGGCATTGATCATGCCTCCGTAGGTCTCTGCAATACGCGGAGTCGGATTGCCTGGCCAGGGTACGTTGGCAACGCCTTTTGTCACTACGGCTCCCAGCTTGTTTAAATCTACCATCTCGCCGTATTCTGCTCCTGATCCAAAGGTTCCGGAAGCTGTCATAACCGGATTTTTCAGTTCTACTCCAGCCAGGTTTACTCTGGTATTCATTACAGTTCCACCTCCTCTGCCCGGAAAACAGGGCCATCCTTGCAGATTCGTTTGTTATGGACATGAGAGTGCTCGTCTACGTCTTTTGACTTGCATACGCAGGCCAGACATGCGCCGATTCCGCAGGCCATCTTTTCTTCTAATGATAAATAACATTCGATATTGTGTTCCTGGGCGTAAGCCTTAATTGCCCGAAGCATGGGAGTCGGACCGCAGGCAAAAATCACATCTGCCTCTAATCCGTTTTCCCGAACTGCGTCCATTACATTGCCCTTTGTACCTGCGCTTCCGTCTTCTGTCGCAGCGTATACCGAAGCATATGGCTCAAATTCGTCTTTTAAGAACATACCGGAATCCCGGTATCCCAATACTGCCTGCTTTTCACAGTCCAGTTCCTTTGCCAGTTCCAGCATAGGAGGGATGCCAATGCCTCCGCCCATTAAAAAGGCCTTTTTTCCAGTCATATTTTCCAGCGGAAAACCATTTCCCAGAGGGCCTAAAATGTCAATCGGATCTCCTGCCTGATAGTGGGAAAACTCTTCCGTTCCAGCTCCTGCAACGCGGTAAACCAGACGGATTCTTCCTTTTTCTTTGTCTACTTCACAAAGGCTGATAGGGCGCGGAAGCAGTTTCGCGCCATCTTTGGAATACACAGAAACGAACTGACCGGCTTTTGCCTGAACCGCTACCGGCTCTGCGTCAATCCACATGCTGTAAATTCCCTCTGCCAGCTTTTCCTGACTGGCTACTGATGCTGTTAATTTTACCTGTGCCATAGGTTCCTCCTGGACCTTATTTATAATACGCTGTTAATATCTGCTACCATGTCAATAACTGCCTGTCTGGATGCATCTGCAAAATGCTCCGGACCAAACTTGTCATAAGGCGCTTTCTTATATGCGGCAATAATGCCTCTGGAAGAGTTGACAATTGCTCCTAAACCGTCTTCATTAAAGCAGTATTTTAAATCCTCTGCAGTGCCGCCCTGAGCGCCGTATCCTGGCACTAAGAAATAGGTATTTGGCATCAGCTTTCTTAAAATGCGGCTCATTTCCGGATACGTAGCGCCTACAACTGCGCCTACATTGCTGTAGGTTCCATCCATAGACTCTCTGCCCCACTCTACAACCTTATCTGCAACCAGTTCGTATACCGGACGGCCGTCTACCAGCTTGTCCTGGAATTCTCCGCTGGAAGGATTGGAAGTCTTAACCAGAATAAACAGACCCTTATCATTCTCCTTGCAGGCATCTACAAACGGCTTAACTCCGTCTGTTCCAAAGTATGGATTCACCGTTACAAAATCTGTGCCAAAACCGGAAAATACATTCGAACCTACGGTTACTTTACCGATATGAGCTGTTGCATATGCAGCAGAAGTAGAACCAATGTCGCCTCTCTTGGCATCGCCGATTACAATCAGGCCTTTTTCCTGGCAGTAATCTACGGTTTTCTTGTATACTTTTAAGCCTTCAATGCCAAACTGCTCATACATGGCAATCTGAGGCTTTACCGATGGGATCAGGTCGCAGGTTGCGTCTACGATTGCTTTATTAAACTGCCAGATAGCGTCTGCTGCACCTTCTAATGTCTCTCCGTATTCGGAAAAAGACTTCTGCAGTAAATGCTCTGGAAGATAAGACAGCATCGGATCTAAGCCAACGCAAATCGGGGCCTTGGTCTTCTGGATTTTTTCTACTAATTTCTGAATCATAGGGATCTCCTCCTTAATCTTAACCGCCTTTAGGCATATTGATTTTATTTTAACATAAATTTGCCAAATAGAACACCCCTATTTTCCAGAAGCCTTCCCCCGACTCCCCTGTAATCAGGGATTTTACAAATTTTTTCCGTAAAATCCCTGATAAACCGATGACATTTGGGAAACTTTATAGTATAATATAGAATTTGGAATACAAGATAAATGAACGTTACCCCCATTACATACATTAAACGAAAGGTGGAATTCCCATGTATTGTACCAGAAAAGTAACTGACAGTATTCATTGGGTAGGCGGAAATGATCGCCGTCTTGCTTTATTTGAGAATCTGTTTCCTGTCCCCAATGGCGTTTCTTACAACTCTTATGTAATCCTGGACGAGAAGACCGCCCTTATGGATACCGCAGATCCTTCTATTCGGGCTCAGTTTTTGGAAAATGTGCAGCATGTTTTAAACGGCCGTTCTCTGGATTATCTGATTATCAACCATATGGAACCGGATCACTGCTCTGCCATTGCAGATATTGTAACTCTTTATCCAGACGTCAAACTCGTCGGAAATGCAAAAACCTTCCAGATTTTGGGACAGTTTTACTCCATCTCCGATTTATCCGATCGCTCTGTCCTTGTAAAAGACGGAGATACCCTGGAACTCGGCAGCCATACCCTGTCCTTTTCCATGACCCCCATGGTACACTGGCCGGAGGTAATGGTTACTTATGAAACCTCTGAAAAAGTGCTGTTTTCTGCAGATGCGTTCGGCACCTTCGGCGCATTAAACGGCAATATCTTCAATGATGAACTCAATTTTGACAGAGACTGGTTAAATGATGCCAGAAGATACTACTCCAATATTGTCGGAAAATTCGGCGCTCAGGTTCAGTCTGCCATCAAAAAATTAAGTGCACTGGATATCCAGATTATCTGCCCCTTACACGGTCCTGTATGGAGAAGCGATATCCCCTATCTGCTGGACAAATATCAGCACTGGAGCACATATACCCCTGAGGAACAGGCAGTTGTAATCCTCTATGGCTCCATGTACGGCAATACAGAAAATGCTGCCAATGTCCTGGCTGCCATGCTGGCTGACAAAGGCATTAAAAATATTGCTGTATATGATGTTTCCTCTACCCATGTTTCCCAGTGTATCTCCGAGTCCTTCCGGGCAAGCCACATTGTCCTGGCTGCTCCTACCTACAACGGCGGACTGTATCCGGCCATGGAGCACGTTCTGTTAGATATGAAAGCATTAAATCTTCAGAACCGCACCGTAGCTTTATTAGACAACGGTTCCTGGGCAAGTACTTCTTCCAAACAGATGAAGGCTATTTTAGAAACCATGAAAAATATGACAATCTTAGAGACTGGCGTAAGCTTAAAATCTTCTTTAAAAGATGCGCAGCTAGAATCCCTGGAAGTTCTGGCATCCGAGATTGCAGACGGCCTCTGCCGGTAACACTTTTAAACTCAGCGGAATTAAAATAATGCCTGTCCTGTATCAGTCTGCAGGACAGGCATCGTTTATTCTCCTTTATTCTTATAAGAACCCTTTCAGCTTTTCTAAACTTTTTTCCTCGAATTTCTGTAAATCTCCCATCAGCTTTCCAACCTTTGGATCTGCGTCCGGATACTCTTTTAATTTCTTAATGGCATCATTAATTCCCATGGTACTTCCCTGAATCAGCATTTCTGCCATATGAGACGTACTCTTATCCACCATAGTCTGCATATTGATCATCAGATACGTCCGGAGTTTTTCAAATGTCCCCAGCCCTTTTTCGTCACATCCGCGCTGACACAGCATTTCCTTTGCCTGTTTATGAAAATTCAGATATCCTTCTTTCTGTTTTTCTAAAAAAGATTGAAATGTTTCATCTCTGGTCATTTCTCCCAGCTGCTCCATGGTTTCCACGCCCATCTGGGAATTTTGATAAATAAAATTCAAAAGTTCTGCATTTCCATTCATATCCGCATACTCCTCTCATCGAATCCAGCTCTGTTATTGATTTGTGGATCTAATGATAGCATGTACGAAAATCCCTGCAACTATCCTCAAAATTTTAAAATAGTTTCAAATACCAGGCAGGAGGCAGAATCATCCGAATCACTCCGACCAAATCCAGCCATTTTGCTGCATCAATAAAAACAGGACATATCAAAAACAATGCCAGAGCCAGCACCGGAATCATCATGGCAATTATTTCAGGACCTGACGCTGCTGCGCACAGAGCTCCTGCATACAATACAGAAACTGCCCCACACAGAGCCAGCGCCCCGATTTCCAGCATAATGCCCTCCAATTCTCCGGTCATCCACAGCCCTACCAGTCCGGACAAAGCCGCCAGACATACCGGCGCCGCCAGGGCTCCGATTCTGCAAACTGTCCGTTCTCCATAAGGAACTGCCAGAAACAGTCCGTTTCTTTCATCCTCTTTTACACTGCAGGCTGCAAAAAAAGCCGATAAAAACACAAAAATTCCAATCAGGCCCCGTACTGGGAAAATGCTTTTCTTTTCCAGTGCAGGCTTTTCCAGCGAGGTACGAAATTCAAATCCAAAGGTACTGCCATTTTCCTGATACACCTGATACCAGGAAAGGGCTTCTTCTTTCAGAAGTTCTCCCTCTTTCCCCTGGTTTTCGATGTAATCTGCAAAAATCATCCCATCATATCTGGACGCTAAAACAGAATATACAACTTCTCCTGCCAGAGGTTCTAAAATGGTAGACGGCGCTGTATACACAAGGATCGACCGCTTATATCTTCCCTGATTCATTTTTTCTTCAAATCCTTCCGGAAACAAGTAGGCGCACTCTGCCTGCCTGGTCCGGACGGCCTGTTTTAATTCTTCTTCGTTGTGATAGAGAACAAATTCAAACATACTTTCTTCTGTTCCCATGCGGATCAGAGCCTCTGTCACTTCTCTTCCAAGTCCTGAATCCTCTGA
Organism: uncultured Clostridium sp.; assembly: GCA_900551135.1. Taxonomy (GTDB): domain Bacteria; phylum Bacillota; class Clostridia; order Lachnospirales; family Lachnospiraceae; genus UMGS1370. Next base: position 13,373 of record URUX01000008.1, on the reverse strand, counting down.
CGCCACCCCAATCCGGATCCGTTCTGTTTCCTCTGGCTCCAACTGGGAAATCCCCCACAAAAGGATGGGTATGACAAACAGCATAACCGTAAATCCAGGATGCAGGAGCCATCTTTTTATGGAAAGATAAAACCAGACTGCCATTCTTCTCATTCCCCTCCTCCTTTCCTGATTCCGGCAATCAGAAGGGAACCGGCGCTGACTGCCCACAGCCTGATAACCAGGCTCCAGTTTTCCCCGCTCTGAAAAAATCCTTTTATCCCGGAAAGCAGAATGGTAGTCGGGAGGTACCCAGACAGTTTTTGAAAGCTTTGAGGCAGAAAGACTTCCGGCAAAAATCCGCCGGAAATTACCATCATTCCGCAAGTCCCCAAAAACAGCACCATCATCCCGCCAATCAGCGTTCCGGACAGGCTATAGCAAAGGACAATGAGAGACGCCGACGCAGCAAAGACAGCGGCTGCCAGCCCTATCCGGAAAAATACCGTTCCCCTGCTTTTTTCTTCCATTACCGACCAGATCGAAGACAGCGCTTCTGACAAACCAGTGTCTTTTAAAAAGAAGCTAGCTATTCCTGCCGCCATCGCTAAAAATCCCGCCAATAACATCAGCAATACCGTCATTCCAACCGCTTTTGCCACAATCCGGCTTCCAGTTCCAATCCCTAAAAGTTTCAGCTTTTCCTGCCTGGATCGGTTGTCTTCCGTAAAAAGACGGCCTGCTGGAATACCGGACAGCAACAGAAAAAAGACCGCTGCCGCCGCCATATAATGAACCTCTATTGAAACATCTTCTGCCGAAGAAACCTGGCGCCTCTTAAAATACCCCTCCCGATCCAGGCTGTAAGACAAGTATTTTGTATTTAGATACCGCTCTGCTTCCTGGATGCTTGCCGGTATCCCGTAAAGCCCATTCATATATCCGGCTGCATAGATCCCAGCCTGGGCGCTGGACAAGGTTCTGGCTCCTGCTTCTGCCAGTTCTTTAAAAATCTGCTCTTCCACGCCTAATGGCCTGGGAAACCAGATGGTAACCGGCCGGTTGCTTCCGTCAATAATGCTTCCTACAAAGTTTTCCGGCACTTCCATCAGACAGGCAAACTCCCCTGCCTCTGTCCGTTTTTTCCCATCCTCTTCTTCTGTAAAGACAAACTGGCAGATACTTTCTACACTGTCCAAAGTCCCCAACATGGATACTGCTTTTTTTGCCAGTCCATCTTCTTCTGGTACAACAACGCCTACCTTCAGTTTATCCAGTTCCGCTCCGCTTTCCAACGTGCGGAAGGCAAAAAGGGCAATGGAGCCCAGCAATCCTGCCAGTACCATTGCCCCCGCAGCTATCCACGGAAGGAATTGCAGCGCCCTTTTCAGTTCTAGTTTCACATATACCAAAAATGTCCGCATATTCCCTCCTGTTGTTTATTCAGACAGGCCGCCGCCTAAAATCAGGGAGTAGAGATTCATCATAACCTCATTCAGCAGTTCTTCCCAGTCTTCTTTAGAAGCCGTCAGCACATCCATCTCTTCTCCTTCCGGAGCCGTAATCTCACTTTGGAGTTCTCCCAGGTAAAATGCGCCGGAAACTTCATAGAATATGCCGCTTGCCGGTTCTTTCACTACAAGGGAATCCATTGTGTAATGAATCTTTTTGCCCTTTTCCAGTTCATCTACAACTCCGTTTATGGTAATCTCGGTCTCGTCAATGCCAAGTCCCTCGCTGCCGCCAAAGGTAATCTGTACCGCAGAGTCTCCAGTAGTCCGGTCATACGTATTTTCATACCCGATTCCCATTGTTTCCCCGCCATACTCTATCTGGCCATCCAAACGGCTATGATAAGATGCGTCGGTATATTCCCCATTTTTTGTAAGACGGGCAACTGCCGTATCCGTTCCGTCTGTGGTGGTAAAGGTCAGAGTTCCATTCTGGGTCGGATAGCTTCCGCCTTCTAAAACCGCCTTTACATTCATATCCAAAACGGTTCCTTCTTCTTTCAATATACCAGAAGCGTCCATGCTGGCAAGCTGTCCTTTTCTGGTTACATACACCCGCATGGCAATGTCGCCGTCCAGTATCTGATCCAACTGCGCAATCGCCTGGTCACAGGCAACTCCCAGTTCGTCCCAGTCTGAAGCATCAAAGGGTATTTCATCTAGGACGCTCAGAGCTATTACATACTCCATCACATCATTTTTCAGACTTTCATCTTCCAAAAAGAACCTGGATGTGGTTTTTAAAAACTCAATTAACGCGGCCTTGGGAACCACCACATCATATCCGGTACACTTCTGTTCGCTTCCATTGTACAGAAGCTGGGCGCTGTCTGCCTTTGTTACGGTCAGCGCTTCCTTAAAACTCTCCATGGCCTGGCTTCCTTCTTTGTACCGCTTCCACAGCCCCTTCAAATCAAACGGCTTCTTTTCTCCGCTGTAAATACTGGTGAAATAGGACACATAATTGTCGATGGCCTGTTTCTCTTCCTCGCCCATTTCATATCCGCTCATTGCCATCAGCGGGGAATTTGCAATCTGCTCCGGCAGATCCTCTGCATAATGAATCGTAAACACTTTTGACGTCAATTCTGGAAGGGCGGCCATCAGGTCATTCTCGTCCCCATAAATTGTAAGATTTCCTAATTCCATACCGCTGTAAAGAATTCCGATCTGCTCAGAAAATTTCTTATTTACAACGTCAGAAGCTGCCTTGACTGTAATTCCGCTTCCAGTAAGCATATCCAGTATCTCGTCATTTGCCCCTGTATAGGTAAACTCCAGCCCCATTTCCGCGCCAGTGGTCTCAAACTGCTCGAAAAGCTGTCCAAGTCCGAACATTTCTTCTGACGGATTGACCCGATCCGCTGCATATACGCCTTTAAACGCATCGGTTACAACTGTCTTTGGATCCTTGGAGGTAACGGCAAAAACGCCAATCCCCACTACTGCCGCTGCCGCAATGGCAGCACCTCCAATTATCATCCCCTTTTTTGTTTTTAACTCGTTCATACTGTTTCTCCTCCTCTCGACAGCGGCTGCTGTCAGAATTTTTATTGTGAAACATCAGGAAAAGCTGCCTGTAACAGGTTTTCCGGTATTAAAATCTGGCAGTAAGCTGTGCTACCGTCAGGCCGCAGGGAATTTCTTCTGTCACGCCGTGCTTTAACACATACATTTTAGAGCAGACTGCCAGTTCCGCCAGTTCATGGGATGCTAAAATGATGGTTCCCCCATCCCGTATGTACTGTTTCATATATTCCTGGATGATTTCCTTGCACACCAAATCCAGGGCGGCTCCCGGCTCATCCATAATCAAGATTTTTTCATGGCCCGCCAAAGCAGATGCAATCGATAAGCGCTTCTTCATTCCTCCGGAAAGCTTCCCTACCGGAGTGGTTAAAAACTGGTTGATTCCCAGCATGGCAGCCGGACCATCTTCCAAATCCTTTTTCATGGCAGACCGGTCGCCTTTATACCATAGGCTTAGATTATCCTTTACGCTTAACTCGTCCATAAATGGATTTTCCTGGGGCACGTAAGCAATCTTTGCCGCCTGGAGAGTTGGTTTGCCCAGAATCTCCATTCCGTCTGCCTTTACGCTTCCTTTATCCGCTTTTCTGGCGCCAGCTAAAATCGACAAAAGCGTCGTCTTCCCGCAGCCGTTTCCCCCAACAATGCCTACGCACTGTCCAGGTTCTGCAGTCAGGGAAACCCCTGACAAAACCTGCTTTTTCCGATAGGTTTTACAGATTCCATCTACTTCTAACATCTTGTACTCCTTAGTAGGACAACACAAACTCTGCAGTAACTGCCCAGCCTGTCCGGTTTTCTGCCCATATGCTTTCAAACTCAGAAACAGGCATTGGACAATCCATTTTTCCCGTTTCTACGGTAATGCTCGGCACTGGATTTTCCTTTAACTGAACCCAGTCTTTAAAACCGCCCCCGCCTCCGCTGTGCAGCATCTGGTAGCCGCCGGTTGCCGCTGACATAAGCTGGGCTAACTGCTGGGATTTCTCCTTCTCTTTGTTTCCTTCGATGTCCCAGTAAATCACCTTTCCCATAGAATGATAATTTAATACAGCCGCCCACGGATAATTGCTGTTCATCAGATTTACCAGCGCCTGTGATTCCGGCTCTGATACCGGCGTCAGTCCCTTATATCCAGAAAATGAAGGCAGCATCCAGTTGCTGGAAGTATTGGTCCACAGCGCGTCAAAATTGTGATTCAAGTCCACGCCTCTTGCATTGGATTTCCAGCGTTCCAGATATCTGGAAAACTCCTGAGTGGTCCGTCCTGCCGCCAGATCCGATGTATAAGCCGTCTGAACCGTCTGTTTTAACTGCTGGGAATGAAGGGCATCCAGACCAAACTGGCTTAACGCAACTCCGTCAGGATTTGCCATAGGCACAAAATGAATTGCCGCCTGATTTAACAAATCTGAAATCCTTTTTCCATGATAGAAACCCGTATCATAAAAAGCCAGAATATCTTCAATCTGCTTCATCATCAGAAGCGGATTGGCATATTCCCTGGCATGAATTGCCCCCTGGATTAACACGTGTTTTCCTGCATTGGGATTTCCTGCCATTATATCGTAAATTTTCCGGCCGTCTGCAGAAGTGCCAATTACGGTTACCTGCATATGGGCTGTTCCATACCGCTTCTGCAGTTCCTGAATATCCGCTTCCATCTGCTCATAAGAATATTTTTCTGCCACCTGCACAACCGGATTTTCCACTGTCATAGATGTAAATTCCTGGTTTGATGGCTGGGAAGAACTGCCGCCGGAAGGCATTCCCATCCCCGGACCTATCTGGGAATAATCCTTTGGCGCTTCCCCTGTATGGGAGATTGTCCCCCCGTCTGCTTCTGACATTCCCTGCCCAGGCCCCTCTGCCTGCGGAGCGGACGGAGCCTGTGTTTCTGCCTGTGTTTCTGTTTCTGCTGGCGCTTCTGTTTCTGCTGGTGATTCTGTTTCTGCTGGCGCTTCTGTTTCCGCTGGTGATTCTGTTTCCGCTGGTGTCTCCGTTTCTGACGGCGCTTCCAGTCCGGGAAGCTGCGCCCCTGTTTCTGCAAAAGATGGGATACAGGGACTTGCAAGTCCTAGTACCAGCCCCAGCCCTATAGCGTATAATCTGTTTTTTCTCATTGATGTCTTCCTCTGCTGCAATCTGTTCTATGGGTGCAAAAAGGCCGCCGTCCATCAAGGACAGCGGCCCTGTCTATTCTTTATTCTGCATCAACCGCATGTTCTTCCCTGGCTTCTTCTTTTTTTGCTAAGTCACTTGGACGCATGCTTAAATTGATTCTACCCATCTTGTCAACTTCAATTACTTTTACAGTAACTTCATCTCCAATATTTACCACATCTTCTACCTTTGCAACACGGCGGTCTGCCAGCTTGGAAATGTGGATCATACCGTCTTTATTTGGAGCCAGTTCTACAAAAGCGCCGAAATTCATAATACGGGCAACTTTTCCAGTAAAGATCATACCAGCTTCAATGTCTGTTACAATACTGTTGATGATGTTGACAGCTTTTTCAATCATCGCAGCGTCTGTACCACATACGCTGACTGCTCCGGTATCTTCAATGTCAATCTTTACACCGGTTTCTTCAATAATTTTGTTAATCACTTTGCCCTGTTTTCCGACTACATCACCAATCTTCTGGGGATCGATGGTAATCTGGCGGATCTTAGGAGCATATTTGCTTAATTCTTTTCTTGGTTCGGAAATAACTGGAGCCATAACCTGATCCATGATGTAGATTCTGGCTTCCCGGCATCTTGCAATCGCCTCTTCGATAATCGGACGGGTCAATCCGTGAATCTTAATATCCATCTGGATTGCAGTAATACCCTTGTGGGTACCGCCTACCTTAAAGTCCATATCGCCAAAGAAGTCTTCCAGACCCTGGATGTCAGTCAGAACGATATAATCGTCATCTGTATCACCAGTTACCAGACCGCAGGAAATACCTGCTACCATGCTCTTAATCGGAACGCCTGCTGCCATTAAGGACAGAGTAGACGCACAGATACTTGCCTGGGAAGTAGAACCGTTAGACTCCATGGTCTCAGATACTGTACGGATTGCATATGGGAATTCTTCCTCACTTGGCAGTACAGGAACTAATGCTCTCTCTGCCAGTGCGCCATGACCGATTTCACGGCGTCCCGGGCCTCTGGATGGCTTGGTCTCGCCTACAGAGTAGGACGGGAAATTGTAGTGATGCATATATCTCTTAGCAGTCTCGTTTTCATCCAGACCGTCTAATTTCTGTGCCTCAGATAATGGAGCCAGAGTACATGCATTTAAAATCTGGGTCTGTCCACGGGTAAACATACCGGAACCATGTACTCTTGGAAGCAGATCCACTTCTGCTGCCAGAGGACGGATTTCTGTAATGCCGCGGCCGTCCGGACGCCTATGATCCTTTAAGATCATCTTGCGAACCGTCTTCTTCTGATACTGGTAAACAGCATCTCCAAGGAGAGGCAGCCACCCTTCGTTTTCTGCAAACGCCTCTTCCAGACGCTCGGTAATCACGCGGATGTTTTCTTCTCTCTTCTGCTTTTCGTCGGTGAAGACTGCTGCTTCCATCTCTTCCGGAGTAACAATCTCCCGGATTGCAGCAAACAGTTCTTCCGGAACTGCACAGCTCTCGTAAGAATGTTTTTCCTTGCCGCATTCTGCAGCAATGGTATCAATAAACTTAATAATTTCCTGGTTTACTTCGTGGGCTTTGAAAATAGCGTCAATCATAACCTGCTCTGGAACTTCCTTAGCGCCAGCCTCGATCATGATAACTTTTTCTCTGGTAGAAGCAACGGTCAATGCCATATCAGAAACCTTCTTCTGGGCATTGGTCGGATTGACAATCAACTCTCCGTCAATTAAACCAATCTGTGTCGTTGCACAAGGGCCGTCAAATGGGATATCCGAAATGGTAGCTGCAATCGCAGAACCCAGCATAGCGGTCAGTTCCGGGCTGCAGTCCGGATCAACAGACATTACCAGGTTGTTTAAGGTAACGTCATTGCGGTAATCCTTCGGGAACAGAGGACGCATTGGTCTGTCGATAACACGGGAGGTTAAGATCGCATTCTCAGATGCTTTTCCCTCTCTCTTGTTAAATCCGCCTGGAATCTTTCCTACGGAGTACAGTTTTTCCTCATACTCAACGCTCAGCGGGAAGAAATCGATTCCCTCTCTTGGCTTGTCAGAAGCAGTAGCAGTAGAAAGAACTACGGTATCGCCATAATGCATGAACGCTGCGCCATTGGCCTGTGCTGCAACTCTGCCTACATCTACGGTCAGAGTACGGCCTGCTAATTCCATACTAAAACTCTTATACATAGTGTGTCTCCTTTTTCATTCTAAAATAATCATTGTCTGCGGCAAACGATCCGAAACTACTGACCTGTACACGACTCTCTTAAGGGTCATGGATACGTCAGCGGTCTCGGTATGTCCTTTTGCCGTTCCGGGGCTGAACCCTTTCTTTAACAAATATAGGGCGGAGAAACCTCTCCACCCTAACAGCAGCAAAATTACTTTCTGATGCCTAACTTTTCGATCAGTGCACGATAGCTTTCCAGATCAGATTTCTTTAAGTAGTCTAACAGACCACGTCTCTGACCTACCATCATCAGCAGACCGCGTCTGGAATGATGATCCTTTGGATTGCTCTTTAAGTGCTCGGTTAATTCAGTAATTCTTGCAGTTAAGATAGCGACCTGAACTTCTGGAGAACCGGTATCTCCTGGCTTTCTGCCATACTCTGCGATAATAGCTGCTTTCTTTTCCTTAGAAATCATGGTAATATCCTCCTTAAAATAAATTGAAACTTACCGTAAACCAAGCCGTGGTTGGAGTGTTCCTGCCGGCTGAGTTTCGGCGTTTACTCATACTCTGCTATGATAGCATAGGAATAAAATGCTGTCAACGGGATTTTATTTCAACTTTGTCAATTATGGTTCCTTTTTCCAATTCATATACAGTAAGACAAATCCTGGAATTGTCTGCCTCCAGATATCCTGCCACAGGTTTTTCTTCCTGATATCCGATCTGGTTCTGTTCGTTTTTTGTCTTCTCATAAAACTTATTGCCGGTTGAGGAACCCATTGTCACATAAACCGTATTGCCGCCCTGGGGAGTTGTTCTGGAATAAATATGATCATGTCCGGACAAAACCAAATCAATGTTCACTTCTTCAAACAGAGGCCCCAGTTCTTCTCTCATATGCTTTATATTGTCATCCTCTCTGTGGGTTCCCTGGCTGTAAGGAGAGTGATGCATCAGCACAATATTCCATTTTCTCGGATATTCCTTTACCGTCTCTGCAATAAACTGCTGATGATACTCCATATCCGTATTGTTTGAATCCAGTTTTAAAATCAGGGTATCCTGACAGGTAAGAAAACTGTCCTCTCCTTCTTTCTTCCCCGTTTCCAAAAATTGCTGGTTAAAAAACTTCTCTGCACTTCCTGCCGCTTCATGGTTTCCCCGTATCATAATCCAGGGCCGTTCTTTTAACTGACGGGGTGTCCGATAATACCAGAAGGTTTCCAGTACCTGTTCTTCGCTTCCAACCCCATCAACCTGATCCCCCAGAACAATCACCATATCTGCCTTTGGTATCCATTGTTCTGCTGCTTCCAGACTGGCGCTCCAGAGGATCCGGTCATCCTGCCCATAAGACCCCAGCTGAGGATCTCCCAATACCAGGCCGGAAAACCGCTTCGGTCCGGGCACCGTAAACTCCATGACTTCTGAGGTATCGTTATTTCCTGTTCCGGTAATCCGGAATACATATCTGGCTCCCGGCTTCAGTCTGGAAAGTCCCGCCTTGTTCAGGTACCATTCCCGGTTTTCTATCTGTGTTTCGGACATTGGTACCCGTTTTGCCCAGTCCTCCGGAAAGTCATCTGACTCCTTAATCTGCAAATCCGACCAGACATCTGCATATTCAACCTGGTATGAACCGGTCTTATCCGTCATCCAGTTAATCCGAACCTCTGTTTCCGATGAACCCTGTTCGATTATCAGACCATCTGTCCCAATGTTCCCTTCCTCTTCTTCACTGGTTTTCAGCGTCAGTCCCTCCAGGTGAAAATACAGTTCTGATGTCTGATAGCTTTCCCGGTGAAGTTCTGCGGCAAGCACATTTTTTCCGTCTTTTAATGCAGAAAGATCCGTAATCTCAAGCTGGCTGACCCTTATTTCTTTATCCGTTTCAGCCGATCCGGCCTCCAGATTCGACTGATACCCTCCTTCTGGAATATTTCCGGAAAAAACCGGGGTTCCGTTCAGATATATTACAATGCCTCCCTGGTAGTATAACATTCCCGAAAGGATCTGATCCGGACTTGTCGTATCTGCCAGAAATGTTTTTCGAAAGAAACAGGTTCCGCCCGGATTTTCCCTGGACCCCGGATTCAAAACGGCATCCGCCTCTGCATAACTTTCGTCTGCAAAAATACCGGTTCCTAAAAGCCATTTTGAATCGTCATACCAGATACTGCTCCAAAGCCTTCCAGATTCCGGTTCTTCCTGGCCATTCAGGTATTTCCATTCTCCGTTTTCCAGCCCCAGTACTTCTTCCCTTTGCGCAGTAGCCGCCGCCTCCAGATACCGATCCCAGATCCCCATCTGATCCGAAATCAATATAAAAAGGCTGAAAACCAGTACAAGCCCAACCACTATCTCTGTCCAGATTTTCACTTTTTTTCTGTCTTTCATTGTTCTCTCCCCAGTCTGCTTTCATAGAAGGTAACCAGTTCTCCATATGCCCTTGCCGCCCATCCGGAATTTGCTGTATGAAAGGGGTATTTCCTGTATTCCGCATACCTTTCCTGATAGTACTCCAAATATTGCTCCCCTCTGTAAAAATCCTTCATTTTGATTGCGGCAAATGCCAAAACCGGCCATTCAAATTCTTCTGTCCCTATTCCGTCTTCCCACTCAATATGGTGGTTCAGGCTATTATACAGCAGTTCAGCCCGTTCTTCTGAAGGGGAAAGCACACCGCAGACAACCGGATAGATTTGAGCTGCACACTCCGGGTAAAATCTGTCCCATCCTGCAAATCCAACCGGAATCCCATTCTCTTTCAGCCCTACCTCATATCGGGTTTCTGTCGGATTCCACAAAAAGCTTTCGATTGCATTTTTCTGCATTTCCTTCATCTGACTGGAAAACTGAGCCGCCTTTTTCTTTCCTTCCCAGGTTATCTCATTGAGCTGTGGGGACTGCAGCAAGGCATCCAGCTTACTGCAGGCCTCATATACCTCTGCGTTATCCATTAAATACCGGGTGGGATTTTCCAGTGAAACAGACGTAAGGCCATCCTTCACCAATTGCTCCAGCATATCTATGCTTACATCTGCCGCTTCTGTCCATCGATGGATCTTCAGCAGACTTCCGCCTTTCTCTGCATAATCGCTTAAAAGACTGATATATACTGCAATGTAGGAATCCACCGAATCGTATACGTCATTCGGCTGTAAACTTCCATCTGCCTGTCTCCTGTAATGGCAGATAATCCCTTTCCTTTCTGCCAGTTTCTGACTATGCCAGGAAAGATAGGCGGCCACCCGGTCAAAATCTTCTTCTGTTACTTCTCCGGCTAAAAGGCCTTCTGCAGCCTGGCAGGCAAAATAAGGATTCACATCTCCGGCTTCTGTACCATTCAGATAAATCTCCCCATGCTGCCCCTGATTTTCCCGAATCCATTGTTTTTCTTTCTCCAGATATCCTCTGGCCGCTTCCATCTTTTCTTCGATAGCAGCCCGCTCCTGGGCAATTGCACAGCTGTGCTGAACCAGTACCAGTCCAGCCGCCAGCAATGCAAGTATGTTCCATTTCTTCCATTTCATGTTTAAAGATTCTCCAGGACACTTCGGATTCTGGCACTGGCTTTTCCGTCTCCATATGGATTTTTCGCTTCACTCATTGCCTGATAAGCCTGTTTATCCGTTAACAGCTTTTTTACATTCTGGTAGATCGTTTCCTCTTCCGTCCCGGTTAAAAGAAGCGTTCCGACCGCAATTCCTTCCGGACGTTCGGTAGTGTCCCGCATGACCAGAACCGGCTTTCCCAAAGACGGGGCTTCTTCCTGAATACCGCCGCTGTCTGTAAGAATCAGATAACTTCTGTCTAAAAAATTATGGAATTCATCTACAGATAACGGTTCCATCAGCCGGATGTTTTCGCATCCATCCAGTTCTTCTCTGGCAATCTGCCGGACCTGCGGATTCAGATGAACCGGATATACTGCCTTTATATCCGGAAATTCCTCTGCAATTCTGCGAATTGCCCGAAACATGGAATGCATGGGCTCACCCAGATTTTCTCTTCTGTGAGCAGTGACCAGCAGCAGTCTGGAACCGTTTGCCCATTCCAGAACCGGATTGGAAAACTCTTTTTTCACCGTTGTGAACAGGGCATCAATTCCGGTATTTCCCGTTACCCAAATCCTCTCATCTTTTTTTCCTTCATTCAGCAGATGCTGTCTGGCAGTTTCAGTAGGAGCAAAATGATAAGCTGCCATCAGTCCGATTGCCTGACGGTTAAACTCCTCCGGATAAGGAGAATACAGGTCATAGGTACGCAGCCCTGCTTCTACGTGTCCGATGGGAATCTGCTGGTAAAACGCAGCTAATGCCGCTCCATAAGCAGTTGTGGTATCTCCATGAACCAGGACAAGATCCGGTTTTTCCTCTTTCAGTACCGCTTTCATCTTCAGCAGAATCTGGGTTGTAATATCATACAGATCCTGTCCCTGCTTCATAATGTCCAGATCGTAATCCGGCGTAACCTGAAATATGTCTAAAACCTGTCTTAGCATTTCCCTGTGCTGCCCGGTTACGCACACCACAGTCTCGAAAACAGAACTTTTTTTCAGTTCCTTTACTAAAGGACACATTTTTATCGCCTCTGGTCTTGTTCCAAATACAATCATAATCTTTTTCATTGTCTGTCCCCTTCTAATTTATGCAGTTTTTGTATAAATCCTCTATATGTGCATCCAGAAAGGCAAATCGTTGTTCTATTGCCTCTTTTAGCTGGGTCATGGCCGCTGAACAGGAATCCGGATTTGCATTTTCATCCGATCTGACAAGCATATTTTCATAAAAGCTGTATCCCCACACTGCAAAGTTCCGTTCTTTCGCTTCCCCCAGTTCCTGTTCCAGCTGCTCTAGCCTTTCATATATATGTTCCGTTGACAGGGTCGAACTGCGCAGTTCATAGTACCGCGACACCACCCTGTCTACAAAAGCCCTGTCCTGAAGCAGTCTGCCAAACCAGGCCTTGTCATCCGTAAAAAATCTGGTAAAGTCCTGAGAGAACCATTGATAATTATCATAGCAGTTGTTATAATCCCAAATGGTCATCTGCATTTCTCCCCCCAGTTCCTGATAGATATACGTGGAAAGGTTTCCTGCATCCTGATTCATAACCGCTTCATTTAACACAACATAATCTGCAAATGATTTCTCATCAATGTACCTGGCATATCCAATCTGAGGATCTGCAAAATAATCAGAGTACAAAATCTGTTCAAACTTACTAATATCCTGTTCAATCCACTCTTTCTGCCGTTCGGTTATCCTGCTGGCAGAAGGATAGCTGATATATAAATCATTGCTGGTTTTTCCTTCTGTTTTCCCATAGGTCTGTAACGGGTTTTCTTCCGTTCCCACCCGATCCCGTTTTACGATATAGGGGGTTTCTCCAGACAGAAGGCCAAATTCACTTAAACGCAGGCGGCTGGCTCCATTGGTTACCGGTTCCACTGCCAGGTACACGCCCTGGTATTCCCCGTCCAGAAATACCTCTGCATATCTGGAATCCGGAGCCCACTCAAATATCTCTCTTCCTAATGAATATATCAGCCGGTTTCTCATTAATGTTTTATCCAAAAACGGACCATTTAACACCCATTCGCTGTCTGCTCCCATTCCCAAAAATGCATAGTCCAGCCGCTTTCCATGTTCTTTTTTTTCATAGAATTCTATCCGGTACTGTTTTTTGTCAAATTGGGAATAAGAAGATGCCCCTCTGTATTTTATCGTAATCGGAAACTGCACATCCGGCGTCTCCAAAATCGATCTGGGCTGGCCGTCTTCTCTCTGATTTAAGACTGCAAGACTGGCCTGGATTTTATTTTCTTTTGTTATCTGCTGATGTTGTGTGTCGATCAATAAAACAGGCAGGCTGGTCTCAAAATAGCCCAGCCCGCAGTCCTCCAATGCTTTTTTATCCGGCTGCTCCCACTGATTGACCGGCTTCAGCGCCTGATTCGATACTGCCGGTTTCACCGCAATTTTTTGATATTGATGTTCAGCCGTTACTGTCGCTGCAAGCAGCAG
>URUX01000007.1 GCA_900551135.1 uncultured Clostridium sp. | reverse complement strand
GGTTTGTCCAGTAAAGAAGGTACATATCAAAATTCAGCCGGAGCAGAGGCTTTTTTGCATACGACTGGCAGGAAAAGGATTTGCCAGACGAACCAAAACAGAAAGGACATCAAATGAAAACACTGGTATTAGCAGAAAAACCTTCAGTGGGACGTGATATTGCCCGTGTGCTGGGATGCACAAAACATTTAGAAGGTGCAATTGAGGGAGCAGATTATGTGGTTACCTGGGGACTGGGGCATCTGGTGGAACTGGCAGATCCGGAAGAATACAGCGAAGATTACAAAGAGTGGAAGATGGATGTGCTTCCCATGATGCCGTCTCCATTTAAACTTACAGTGATCCGCCAGACCGGAAAGCAGTTTCGGGCAGTGAAAGAACAATTGTTCCGGAAAGACGTAGGACAAATCGTCATTGCCACAGATGCAGGAAGAGAAGGAGAACTGGTGGCAAGACTGATTTTGGAAAAAACCGGATGCAAAAAGCCTGCCAGACGGCTGTGGATTTCTTCTGTTACAGACAAGGCAATCCGGGAGGGTTTTGCACATTTAAAAGACAGCCGCGATTATGATAATCTGAGGGATGCGGCCATGTGCAGGGCTGAGGCTGACTGGCTGGTGGGAATCAATGCTACCAGGGCCTTAACCTGTAAATACAATGCACAGCTTTCCTGCGGACGGGTTCAGACCCCGACTCTGGCAATGATTGCAAAAAGGGAACAGGAGATTAAAGAATTTAAACCAAAGTCTTATTATGGACTGAAAGGGCAGTTTGGCGGCCTTACCTTTACCTGGCAGGATGGGGAACGGGGAAGCCGAAGAACCTTTGATAAAAAACGGATAGAGGCACTGGCCTCCGGTCTGGCAGGAGAAAAAGCCAGAATCACAGAAGTAAAGCAAATCAGAAAGAAGATTCAGGCCCCGCTGCTCTACGATTTGACAGAACTTCAGAGAGATGCCAATAAGCGGTATCAGTATTCGGCAAAGGAGACTTTAAATATCTGCCAGCGTTTATATGAAAATCATAAGGTGCTGACCTACCCCAGAACGGATTCCAGATATTTAAGCAGCGATATTGTCCCCACCATGGGAGAACGGCTGAAGGCATGTTCCACAGGCCCATACAGAAGGTTAGGAGGCCGCCTTATCAATCAGCCCAGGAGTCAGCAGGCTTTTTATATCAATAATGGAAAAGTATCGGATCATCATGCCATTATTCCAACCGAGCAGTTTGTACAGCTGGATCACATGAGCATTGATGAGAGAAGAATCTATGATTTGGCAGTACGCCGTTTTTTTGCTGTTCAGTATCCGGATTATGAATATGAAGAGATAACGGTTTCGATTTCAGCAGGTTCCGAAATTTTTACTGCATCTATTAAGAAAGAACTGGAAAAGGGCTGGAAAGAGGTTTACGAAGAAACAGATTCCCTGTCAGACGGATGGGATATTCCGATGCCGGATGCGCCGGATAAGATATCCGGGAACCGTACCAATCCGTTTGAAAACTGGGAAGCAGGAAGATGGCTGGAGCCATCTGGAAAACTGATTATAACCGAAGGAAAAACAGCCCCGCCTCCGCATTTTACAGAAGGAACCCTTCTGTCAGCCATGGAAGATCCGGCTTCTTATATGGAAACAGAGGACGAAACAGAGAAAAAGGCCATGGCAAAAACTCTGGGAGAAACGGGAGGACTGGGTACGGTAGCTACCAGGGCGGATATCATTGAAAAGCTGTTTCATTCTTTTTTGCTGGAAAAAAAGGATCAGGAAATCCATGTGACAGCCAAGGCAAAACAGCTTCTGGAACTGGTTCCGGAAGAACTGAAGACACCGGAACTTACAGCAAAATGGGAGAGCCGGCTTATGGCCATTGCAGGAGGACAGGAAAAGCGGGAAGTCTTTATGGCGGATATCCGCAGATATACCCATTCCCTGATTGATGAGATAAAGACAGGAGAGGGAAGCTTCCGCCATGATAATCTGACCAACAAGAAGTGCCCGGTATGCGGAAAACGGCTTCTGGCTGTAAAAGGAAAGAACAGCGAACTGCTGGTGTGTCAGGACAGGGAATGCGGTTACCGGGAAACCGTGTCCAGAAGTTCCAATGCCCGATGTCCAAAGTGCCATAAAAAAATGGAACTTCGGGGAAGCGGAGATGGAAAGATTTTTGTATGCAAGTGCGGCTATAAAGAAAAACTTTCTTCTTTTACAGAACGGCGTAAAAAAGAAGGGGCAGGAGTGTCCAGACGGGATGTGGCAAAATATTTAAACCAGCAGAAAAAAGAAGCCGAAGAAGCCATCAATTCTCCATTTGCAGCAGCCTTTGCCAAAATGAACTTAGAGAAACCGCAATAGTTAATCCTGCCAGTTGCTCTGCGGAATATGGAATCGTTATACAAATAGAGGAATCTGACAAAATTGACAAAATTTCGTAAGAATTATTTTAAGATTATTCTGGAAATTTGTGCTATAGTAAATGCATAAGAAAGGAAATTCATTACAATCCCGTGAATTTGTATAAAAGGAATCGGTAAAGGAGGATTTTTATGAGAAAGAGACATTTATTCGCATCTATGGCAGGAGCAGTTCTTCTTAGTTCCGCAGCAGCAATGAGCGTTTTTGCAGCAGGATGGACCCAGCAGACCAATGGTCAGTGGTGTTATCTGGAAAACGATGGAAGCAGGGCAACAGACGCATGGAGAAAGAGCGGAGACAACTGGTTTTATTTAGACAGCTATGGCAACATGACAGTAAATCAGTTAATTGATGATACCTATTATGTAAATGAAGCTGGCGCTATGGTTACCAATGCGTGGAAAGAACTTCCCAATGATGACTGGGACGGCAGCGGCACGGTATGGTATTACTTTACAGACAGCGGCAAGGCAGTAAGCGACGGTTTAAGAACCATCAACGGTCAGAAATACTACTTTGAAGGCAACCATATGAAGACCGGATGGCAGGATGTTAACGGAAGGAACTACTACTTTAAGAGCAGCGGCGCTATGGCTACCGGCTGGGAATACATTACTCCAACCGATGATTACGACAGCTGGAGCGAGCCGGAATGGTATTACTTCTCATCTACCGGCCAGATGTCTGTTTCCAGAGAACAGAAAATCAATGGCGAGACGTATGTATTTGACAGCGAAGGACGGATGTTAACCGGATGGATTGACAACGATCGCTATACCTCTTCAAAATTCAGCGATGTAAGCGGAGCGGCGGACTTAAGATATCACGGTGAAGACGGAACCGGAGCCAATGGCTGGAAATATTTAACCAATGCAGACAACAGTGAAGACGGCTGGTATTATTTCTTCAATGGCCGTGCTTACAGTACCGAGTATAAGGGCAAAAAATTAAATGACTATTACGCTTTGGCAAGCATCAACAGCAAAACCTACTGTTTCCGCAGAGACGGACGGATGTATACCGGACTGCTGGAACTGAACGACGGAAGAAAGTTCTACTTTGACGAAAGCGGTGCGATGAAGACTGGCCGTGTAGTTGTAAATGACGAAAATCACGATAATGAAGTGTTCTACTTTACATCCAGCGGTTCTTTAGGTTCAAAAGGCGATGGCGTAACCGGCGTTAAGAATGGATACCTGTATGAGGAAGGCGCTCTGGTTCACGCAGAAGAAGGCATGAAATACCAGATTGTGGAAGTTGACGGGGCTCAGTATATGGTAAATGAAGCCGGAAAGGTTAAGACCAGCGGTACCGTTCGTGATGGCGACGGCGTAAAATATAAGATTACCAAGGCTCAGGGCGAAGGCTACAATATCGAAATCGTACAGGAAGATTAATCTTGACAATTTTGACTTCCATGCTATAATGAGGATTATCAGAATAGATTAACACGCAGATGGGAAGAGTAAGGAATCTAAGTGTTCAGAGAGGGATACAGATGGTGTGAGTATCCTGCACAGAGGACTCCCCAAGACCACCCCGGAGTGTCCCCTAATCGGGAACGGTGATTCCGTTATCATCAGGACATAAGAGGTTTGAGTCAGAGACTCATTCAAAAAGGGTGGAACCGCGATTGTACAATCGTCCCTTGCTGTACTGTTTGGTACAGCAAGGGATTTTTTATTTCGTAGGAGATTGCGTCCTGTGACATAAAAAATGTTCCGATCTGATGCTGTCAAAAGGAGAGATTACCATGAAGATTACATTAAAAGACGGCTCTGTAAAAGAGTACGCACAGCCAATGTCCATTATCGACATTGCAAAAGATATTAGCGAAGGACTGGCAAGAGTAGCCTGTGTCGGCGTTGTAGACGGGGAGACCGCTGATCTCCGTACGGTACTGGATAAAGACTGCACATTAAGCATCTGCACTTCCAGCGATCCGGAAGGCCTGGCAGCGCTGCGCCATTCTGCCAGCCATGTACTGGCCCAGGCAATCAAGCGTTTATATCCGGCAACCAAGCTGGCAATCGGCCCGTCTATTGCAGATGGTTTCTACTACGACGTAGACCCGGAGACCACCTTTACTGCAGAAGATATGGAAAAGATCGAAGCAGAGATGAAAAAGATTGTAAAAGAAGCATTCCCAATCAAGCGTTTTACTCTGCCGAGAGAAGAAGCCATCGCATTTATGAAAGAACGTCAGGAGCCATATAAGGTAGAATTGATTGAAGACTTACCAGAAGGCGAAGAAATCAGCTTCTACGAGCAGGGCGAGTTTGTAGACCTGTGTGCAGGCCCGCATTTAATGAATACCAAGGACTTAGGAAAGGCCTATAAGTTAATGAATCTGGCTGGCGCTTACTGGAGAGGCAGCGAGAAGAATAAGATGCTGACCCGTTTCTACGGTACTGCATTTGGCAAGAAGGCAGAACTGGAAGCTTACATTACCATGATGGAAGAGGCTAAAAAGCGTGATCATAGAAAGCTGGGCAAGGAACTGGGCTTATTTATGATGCATGAAGCAGGACCAGGCTTCCCATTCTTCCTTCCAAAGGGCATGGCATTAAAGAATACCCTGTTAGACTACTGGAGAGAGATCCACAAAAAAGCCGGTTATGTAGAAATTGCCACCCCGATTATTTTAAACAGAAGCTTATGGGAGACTTCCGGACACTGGGCACATTACAAAAACAATATGTATACCACTGTCATTGATGAAGAAGATTATGCTGTAAAGCCGATGAACTGCCCGGGCGGTATTCTGGTATATGCTTCTGAGCCTCGTTCCTATAGAGATCTGCCTCTTCGTTTAGGCGAACTGGGGCTGGTTCACCGTCACGAGAAATCCGGTCAGCTTCATGGTCTGATGAGAGTCCGCTGCTTTACCCAGGACGATGCCCATATTTTTATGACTCCGGATCAGATTAAGGACGAGATTAAGAGAGTTGCAAACCTGATTAACGACGTATACTCTCTGTTAGGATTTAAGTATCACGTAGAACTGTCTACCAGACCGGAAGACTCAATGGGAAGCGATGAAGACTGGGAGACTGCAACCGAAGGCTTAAGAAGCGCGTTAGACGAACTGGGACTTCCGTATGTAGTAAATGAAGGCGACGGCGCATTCTATGGTCCTAAGATTGACTTCCATCTGGAAGACTCCATCGGAAGAACCTGGCAGTGCGGTACCATCCAGTTAGACTTCCAGCTTCCTCAGAGATTCGAACTGGAATACATGGGAGCAGACGGAGAAAAGCACCGTCCGATTATGATTCACCGTGTATTATTCGGTTCTGTTGAACGTTTTATCGGAATCCTCATCGAGCACTTTGCAGGTGCATTCCCGACCTGGTTAGCTCCGGTTCAGGTAAAGGTACTGCCGATTTCTGATAAATTTATCGACTATGCTGACTCTGTAGCAGCAAAATTAAATGACGCTGGCATCCGTACAGAGGTAGATACCCGTTCTGAGAAGATTGGATATAAGATTCGTTCCGCTCAGATGGAAAAAATTCCTTATATGCTGGTAGTAGGCCAGAAGGAAGAGGAAGAGGGCGTTGTTTCCGTAAGAAGCCGTTTTGCAGGCGATGAAGGCCAGAAGGAATTAAGCCAGTTTATGGAAGCAATTCAGGAAGAGATTGCCTCTAAAGTAATCCGTCAGGCAGAGAATAAAGAAGAAAAGTAATGAATACGAAACAAAAAAGACTGTTTTACCTGGATGTGATTCGGGCAGTCTGCGCAGTAATGATTGTAGTCTACCATTTCCCGCTGGCGATTTCCCAGCCGGTAGATTACTTTCATTCCTTCGCCAATGGCAGCTTCGGCATGATTGCAGTTTACTGTTTTTTCATGGTTTCCGGAGCTGCTCTTATGTACCGGTATCAGAATGAAGGAAAACTGAATTTAAAACAATTTTATAAAAAACGGTTTTTCAGTATCTATCCTCTGTTCTGGATCACCTATGTCATGGCCTTTTTCTGGGTGTTCTGGCAGTTGAAGGAAGTGTACCGGATTATCCCGACAAAGGCGATTTTCTGGTCTGTTATCGGGCTGGACGGCTGGCTGGCGCATCTGGTTCCTACTTTTTACATGGTAGGAGAATGGTTTTTAGGAAGCATTATTATCCTGTATGCATTATTTCCGCTTTTACGGGTATGGTATCAGAAAAACCGGCATATTCTTCTGGCAGTCTCCCTGCTTGCTGCATTGTGGCTGTTTTCAGCCAATCCGTTTCCAATGGAGATTAAGCAGAATCCCATTACCGGAATTTTTTATTTTGTCCTGGGAGCCTGGCTGGAGGAATCCCGTCAGAAGATTTCCCAAATGCGCTTCCCTATATCTGGGCGGTCAGCGCGGCAGGTGTGGTTCTCTGGATTTTTATACCTATGACCAATGGAGTGGGACAGTTTGGAAGAGAAGTGTCTTTTTTGATTTTCAGCGTGATTTTTTATCTGTTCTGGATGGGAACTTCTGTCTGGCTGGAAAAAACCGGGGCGTTAAAACGCGGCATCAGCCGTCTGGCCGCCGTAAGTTATGGCGTATTTTTGACCCACCATGTAGCTGCCCAGGTGATTACCGGACACTTTGCCGGAACCGCGCCAAGTACCAGGGAAATTTTTGTCATGCTGTTGATGACCTTTGCTTTGACCTGGATTTGGACCATTGCAATTTATAAAATCGAGGCGTACATAAAATCATTTTTTTAAGACATACTAACTTTGTCAATTCAAAAAAAGGCCTGTAGGCAAGGAGGAAATGATGATGACAAAGTTAGATTGTAATGTAACCAGTTGTATTCACAATGCAGAAAACTGCTGCTGCAAGCAGGGAATCGTGGTAGAAGGACAGACGGCAAAAGACAAATGCGATACCTGCTGCGGAAGCTTTGACGAAAATACCGGCGACTCTTTTAAGAATCTGTTTAAAACACCGGAAACCCGTCTGGAAGTCAACTGCGAAGCAGTAAACTGTATTTATAACGAAGAACGCCGCTGTGCGGCAGAACACATCGGCATCGGCGGCGGTAAGGCAAGCAGCGCCAGCCAGACCGAGTGCACCAGCTTTAAGGCGAGATAAGATTCACAAAATAAGAAGTTACAAAGTTACAAGTAAGAAGCCAGTCCGGGCAGCAGGATTAGATGCTGTCCGGAACTGGCTTTTTGCAGCCACAGGAGCAGCGGCGGGCAAAACGATAGGATATAAAAATTGTGTCTATTTATATACATTATAAAATAGAAAAATTGCCCTTGACAAACCTGTTCATTCATAGTATACTATTAAAAGTTGTGAAAGCAACAGACAGGAAAGCAGGTATCCGCCTCACCTCGGCACGAGTCAGTGACCCAGGTTCATAACAGACTACATAAGCTGATAATGAGTTGTTTTGCAGTGCTTGGTAGCGTATGATGGTGGATAGATGATTGTCTATCTGCTTTTTTTATATCTGTCATCCAGTATGGCAGATGTTCCCAATTCTTATCATATCATATATAATATGGAGGTGTACGACCATTAGCGAGTTAATGATTAACGAACAAATTAGAGACAAGGAAGTCCGGTTGATTGGAGAAGATGGAAGTCAGCTTGGCATTATGTCCGCAAAGGAAGCTTTTCGGCTGGCACAGGAGGCTGAACTGGATCTGGTAAAGATTGCGCCTGCTGCAAAACCGCCGGTATGCAAGATTATCGATTACGGAAAGTACCGTTACGAGCTGGCTCGTAAGGAAAAAGAAGCAAAGAAGAAGCAAAAGGTAATCGAGATTAAGGAAGTTCGTTTATCCCCGAACATCGACACCAATGATTTGAATACAAAGATGGGAGCTGCAAGAAAGTTCCTGGAAAAGGGCGACAAGGTCAAGGTAACCTTACGGTTCCGCGGCCGCGAGATGGCTCATATGTCCAAATCTAAGTATATTTTAGATGATTTTGCCCAGGGGCTGGCTGATATTGCCGCAATCGACAAGCCAGCTAAGGTAGAGGGCAGAAGTATGGTCATTTTTTTAACTGCAAAACGTTAAAATAGAACTGATTAAGGAGGAAACTACAATGCCAAAATTAAAAACAAGCAGAGCAGCAGCAAAGCGTTTCAAAAAGACCGGAACCGGTAAGCTGGTTCGTAACAAAGCGTACAAATCCCATATCTTAACTAAGAAGTCAACCAAGAGAAAGAGAAATCTTAGAAAAGATATCGTTACTGATGCTACCAACAGCAAAGTAATGAAGAAGATTTTACCATATCTGTAAGTTGACGTTGAATTAAGAAGGAGGAAATGACCGATGGCAAGAATTAAAGGCGGTATGAACGCTAAGAAGAAACATAACAGAGTGTTAAAGCTGGCTAAGGGCTACAGAGGCGCTCGTTCCAAACAGTATAGAATCGCAAAACAGTCCGTAATGAGAGCATTAACCAGCTCCTACTCCGGACGTAAGGAGAGAAAGAGACAGTTCAGACAGTTATGGATTGCACGTATCAACGCTGCAGCACGTATCAATGGTCTGTCCTACAGCAAGTTCATGTACGGCTTAAAGTTAGCAGGTGTTGAGATGAACCGTAAGGTATTATCTGACATGGCTATCAACGATGCAGAAGGATTTGCAAAGTTAGCTGAACTGGCAAAATCCAAATTAGCTTAATAATTGTAACCGTTTGTCCATGCAGGATTCAAATTGGAAAAAGCGTTGAAGGCTTGTTTTCATAAGAGTGTTTGTCTGGTATTCATAAGATAGATCGAAACGGCGAAGAGGCTGTTGTAAAATCAGGGTGTAAAATCTGCCCTTTGGTTTTGCAGCAGCCTTTTCTGATTTCTGGATATTGGAATGACAATTGCTGTCAGAGAGAGTGTTACTGTAATAACTCACTTTGTTACCACATTAAAGCGTTGACAAACAGAGCCTTTATGTGCTATTATAGTGCCTAAGTATTAAAAAACAGAACGATACCAAGTGAGACAGAGAGGGGTTTGGATATGTGGAAATATTTTGCAAAACGGTTCTGCATGATGATTGTAGCCTTATTCTTTATTATTTTATTAACGTTTTCCATTATGCATGCGGTACCGGGCGGACCTTTTACCAGCAACAAGAGCGTTTCAGCAGAAGTAGAAGCAGCCTTAAATGCAAAGTATAATCTGGATGCACCGCTGTATGAACAGTTTTTTGACTATTTAGGCGGAGTGGTGAAAGGCGACTTTGGTCCGTCTTATCAGTACAGAGGAAAGAGTGTAAATGACTTTATTAAAAATGGATTTCCTGTTTCTGCAAAATTAGGTACCATTACCATTATTTTTGTATTGCTGACCGCCATTCCCATGGGAATTTTTGCGGCAGTTAAAAATGGAAAATGGCAGGATATGGCTATTATGGCAGTGGCAACCATTGGTGTTACCATTCCATCTTTTGTCATCGCATCGGTACTGATTTATGTATTTTCCTTCCGGCTGAACTGGCTTCCTACCTATGGTGTAGACACCTGGAAAGGCTATATTCTTCCGGTTGTGGCACTGGGCGGCTACTCGATCAGCTACATTGCCAGACTGATGCGCTCCAGTCTCCTGGAAGTTATGGGACAGGATTATATCCGGACTGCCAGGGCAAAGGGACTTTCCGAGACAAAAGTGATTTTGCGTCATGCAATGCGAAACGCCCTGATACCGGTTATTACCGTATTAGGTCCTACCATAGCCGGACTTTTGACAGGAAGCTTTGTTATTGAAAAGATTTTTGCAATTCCAGGACTGGGTGTTCACTTTGTAAACAGTGTAGCCCAGAGAGATTATACGACGATTATGGGTGTTACCATTTTTTACGCAACCTTCTTAATGGCCATGATTTTTATAGTAGATATTTTCTACTGTCTCATTGACCCACGAATCAAATATGAATAGTCAGGAGAGAGAAAGATGGAACAAAAATGGGAATTACTTTCCTCAACCAATGAGGACAGAGAAAAAATCTGGGGAAAGAACCGGACCTTTGCAGGTGATGTCTGGTTTCGGTTCCGGAAAAAACCTACGGCGATAGCGGGATTCGTTATTATTTTGATGCTGATTGCATTTTCTGCAATAGGCCCCAGCTTTACAAAGTATAACTATTCTACCCAGAATCTGGAGGTTGTAAACATTCCGCCTCTGATGAAGGTATTTCAGACACCAGATAAGAACGGACATTTATATATTACCCAGTCTTTGAAGGTATTGTATGTGAATCCGGACGGTACGCTGGGAGCGCAGCTGAAAAAAGTACGCAGTGAAGATGACCAGATGATGACAATTTTTGATTACAATGGGACAGAAATTGCGTTATATTATGGACAGAAGCCCTATGTGATTGCAGATCAGGCAACAAAGGTTATTTATCCGACAGAAAGAGTGTGGAATAAATCCTATCTACTGGGAACCGATGCCCTGGGGCGGGATATTTTAACCCGGCTGATGTATGGCACCAGAGTTTCCCTTCTGGTTGCATTTGTAGCGGCAGCAGTTAATATGGTAATTGGTATTTTGTACGGCGGTATCTCTGGTTATGCCGGAGGGAACGTAGATGCCGTAATGATGCGTATTGTAGACATTATCAGCACCATCCCCCTTACATTGTATGTTATTCTGATAATGGTTCTGATGGGAGATGGACTGGTCAGCATTATTGTAGCGTTGGGAAGCGTATACTGGGTGGATATGGCCAGAGTGGTAAGGGGCCAGGTATTAAGTTTAAAAGAACAGGAATTTGTTATGGCGGCCAAGACCATTGGTTCGTCTACAAAGACCATTTTACTGGAACATCTGATTCCCAATGCCATGGGCTCGATTCTGGTTACGGTAACCATGCTGATTCCGTCGGCAATTTTTATGGAAGCATTTTTAAGCTATCTGGGAATCGGCCTTAAACCGCCGCTGGCAAGTCTTGGAACCATGTGTAACGATGCGGCGGAAAATTTAAGAATTTGTCCCCACCAGATGTTTATTCCGGCTCTGGTTATCTGCATTATCATGTTTGCATTTAACTTTGTCGGCGATGGTTTGCGGGATGCTCTGGATCCGAAACTGAAAAAATAATGGGCAGGAGAGAGTAGCATGGATGCGATTTTACAGGTAGAAAATTTAAAGACTTCATTTTTCACCAGCAACGGTGAAGTTCAGGCGGTCAGAGGCGTGAGTTTTTCCGTAAATAAAGGTGATATTCTGGGAATTGTTGGAGAATCCGGCAGCGGAAAAAGCGTTACTTCCATGTCAATTTTAAAGCTTCTGGCAGACACCGGAAAGATAAAAGAAGGGACAATTCTGTTTGAAGGACAGGATTTGGCTAAACTGAATAAGGTTCAGATGAGAAAAATCCGCGGAGAAAAGATCTCCATGATTTTCCAGGATCCCATGTCTTCCTTGAATCCATTGATTCCTGTAGGAAAACAGGTAGCAGAGATGATCAGGGAACATCATTCCAGTATTGGAAAAGAGGAAGTGAAGAAGGAAGTACTGGATTTATTCGCCAGAGTCCGGATTCCCGAACCGGAGAAGCGGTACAACTCTTATCCTCACGAATTTTCAGGCGGCATGCGCCAGAGAGTGATGATTGCCATGGCCCTGGCTAACAAACCAGATCTTTTGATTGCAGATGAACCGACCACAGCCCTGGATGTAACCATTCAGGATCAGATTTTAAAACAGCTGCGCGGGCTTCAGAAAGAGTTTGGAACCAGTATTATGTTTATTACGCATGATTTGGGAGTTGTGGCAGAACTGTGCAGCCGCGTAATCGTAATGTATGGCGGATTGATTATGGAAGAAGCTTCCATTGATGATATTTTTGAAAATCCAAGACACCCCTATACTCTTGGCCTGTTAGAGTCGATTCCAAAGCTTGGACAGGATAAGAAGAAGCGTCTGTCTCCAATCCCGGGTTCTCCGCCGGATATGACAAACCCTCCAAAGGGCTGTCCTTTTGCTCCTCGCTGTCCCTATGCCAGAAATATCTGTGCAAGTGCGTGTCCGGACTTTACAGAGTTAGGAGAAGGACATCGTTCCCGGTGCTGGCTTTTAGACAAAGATGCACCAAGTGATCACAACCCATTTCGCTGAAGTGGCTGAAAAAGGAAGAGAAAGATATGAGTCAATCACAGATTGTATTGGAAGTTAAAAATCTTACCAAGCATTTTAATGTGGGAAATTCGGGAAAACAGGTCGTTCATGCAGTTGATGACGTGAGTTTTCAGTTAGAGAGAGGAAAGACAATTGGACTGGTTGGAGAGTCCGGCTGCGGAAAGTCCAGCTGTGCCCGTACCATTATCCGCATTTATGAGCCAACCTCTGGGAAAATTATCCTGGATGGAGAGGACATTACGGATTACAGCCAGAAAAAGCTTCAGCCTATCCGCAAGAAGATGCAGATGATTTTTCAGGATCCCTATGCTTCTTTAAACGCCAGAATGACGGTCAGGGATATTATTGCAGAGCCGCTGATTGCTCACCATATTGTAAAGAAAAAGGAAGATGCCAATGAGTTCGTATACCCGATGCTGGAACGGGTGGGGCTTACTAAGGAACATGCCAATCGGTATGCCCACGAGTTTTCCGGAGGGCAGAGACAGAGGGTCGGAATTGCCAGAGCCCTGATTTTACAGCCGGATTTGGTTATCTGTGATGAGCCCATATCTGCACTGGACGTTTCCATCCAGGCTCAGGTCGTAAACTTATTAAAAGATTTTCAGGAGGAAAAAGGAAGTTCCTATCTGTTTATTGCCCATGATTTGTCAATGGTTCGCTACGTTTCTGATGATGTAGGAGTGATGTATCTGGGACAGTTAGTAGAGATTTGCGAAGCAGATGAGATTTATACCCATCCGCTGCACCCATATACGAAAGGACTTCTGGGAAGTATCCCCATTGCCAATCCAAAGCTTGCCAGAGAAAAGGAAAAGAGCAGTATTGAGGGCGATATTCCAAGTCCGATTAATCCGCCTTCCGGATGCCGGTTCCATACCAGATGCCCCTATGCAAAGCCGATTTGCAGTCAGGTTGTACCGGAGTTTAAAGAGGCGGCGCCAGGCCATAAAGTGGCTTGTCACTTGTATTGATGGTTAAGGGCGGGAAGTCCTTTCCAATATTCATCCCAATAAGGAGGAGAAGATTATGAAGAAGAGATTAAGTCTTGTATTAGCTCTGGGTCTTGCATGCAGTACCGTGTTAGCTGGATGCGGTGGTGGAAATTCCGAAACCCAGCCACAGACCATTGCGGCTCCGACTACAGAGGCAGCCACAGAGGCGGAAACGACAGAGGCAGCAGCACAGGCAGAGGCAGGTGGTGCACAGGAGATGGTGTTTGTCCTGAGCAATGAGCCGGACGGCATTGATCCTGGTGTTACCAATAACTCTTTTGCATCTACATTCCTTGCAAACTGTTTTGAGGGACTGGTTACATATGATTCCACCGGTACTGTAGTTCCGGGCAATGCTGAAAAATGGGATATCAGCGAGGACGGCACTGTTTATACCTTCCATTTAAGAGATGGATTAAAGTGGAGTGATGGAAGCGATTTAACTGCACAGGACTATGTATACGCACTGCAGCGTGTGTTAAATCCGGAAACGGCAGGCCAGTATGTAGATATCGTAACGGCTTATGTGAAGAATGCAAAAGAATATTACGCAGGTGAAGCAACGGCAGAAGAGTTGGGAGTGAAGGCAATTGATGACAAGACTCTTGAAATCACCCTGATTCAGCCAACTTCTTTCTTTATCGATTTGCTCACTATGTGGGTATTTGATCCGGTACAGAAGGCAACCATTGAAGCAAACGGCGATCAGTGGACAGCATCTCCAGATACTTATGTGTGCAATGGCCCCTTCCGGATTACAGAAATGAATATGGGCGAGAGCATGGTTCTGGAAAAGAATGAGAACTATTGGGATGCAGAAAATGTAAAGATGGAAAAGGTTACCCTTCGCTATATTCTGGATACCTCTACAGCATTAACTGCATATGAGTCCGGCGAAGTTGACGGTATCCGCAGCATTCCTTCTTCTGACTATGCAAGATTAAAAGCAGAAAATGCCGGTATCCAGTCCGTGCCAAACTATGGTACAGTTTATTATAACATTAACTGCTCCAAAGAGCCTTACAACAATCCTCTGGTTAGAAAAGCATTAAATCTGGCAGTTGACCGTCAGGCCATTATTGACAATGTAGTACAGGTAGATGCAACGCCTGCTTACAATTTCCTGGCTCCTGGATATGTTGTAGACGGAAAGGATATTACAGAGGGACGTTCTGACAGAGGTCTTTCTCCAAATGCAGACGCAGAGGCAGCACAGGCAGCTTTGGCAGAAGCCGGTTATCCAAATGGAGAAGGATTCCCAACTTTACAGCTTTCCTATTACTCCGATGATACGGTTAAGAAAGTAGTAGAGGCAATGGCAGAAATGTTAGAGACAAATCTGGGAATTGATGTAGAAATCAGTTCGAATGACTGGGCAATTTTCTATGAGAATGTTCAGAAAGGCAACTATGAAGTTGCAGCTATGGGCTGGAGTGCAGACTACACCCATCCAATGAGTTTCCTGCCGTTATTAGTAACAGATGATGCCAACAATAACAGTTTTTACAGCAATCCGGAATACGATGCAATGGTAGAGCAGATTAAGGCAGAAACCGATCCGGCAAAGGCAGTTGAACTGATTAATCAGGCAGAAGATCTGGTAATGGACGAATATCCATTTATCAATCTTTATTACAAGGCAAACAACTTCTTAATGAAAGATTACGTAAAGGGATACTATATGCTGTCCAATGGCAACCTGTGCTTTAAGGATGCTTCCATCAGCAAGTAAGTATTAAGAAAACCATTTTAAGAAGGAACCATATGAGATGCAGAATTAAGACGGAGGGTTTTGGAGACATGGTGTTTGACCTGTTTCCGGAACTGGCTCCCATTACAGTGAAAAATTTTGTCGATACGGCAGAATCCGGTTTTTATAATGGTCTGGCCTGGTGCCGTATTGTGGAAGGTTATGTGATTCAGGCAGGTTCTCCGGACAATGACATTATGACAGACAGTGACTGGCATATTAAAGGGGAATTTGCAGAAAATGGTATCGAGAATCCGGTTCCTCATAAAAGAGGCGCCCTGTCTATGGCCAGGGATGACGGATACGATACTGCCGGAACCCAGTTTTTTGTAGTCCATCAGGATGCTCATAAACTGGATGGACGATATGCCGCATTTGGACAGATGGTGTCTGGATTTGAGGTACTGGATGCGATTGCATCCCAGCCTACTTACGGCCCGGATACCTGGAATAAACCGGTTCATATGCCGGTAATGACAGAGATTATAATCGAAAATTAAGTAACCATTCAGCCGCCTTTCTAATTAAGTGACATATCACGTTAGAAGGGCGGCTGTTTTTACAGAAAAAGGAGAACCATATGTTTGCAATTCTTTTGGCAGTATTAGGATACATTCTTTCAGGGCAGATAATTGATGCAGTTCGGGCAGAAAATAAAGATGATTATGAGAGACACAGGGTTTTGTCGCAGATTTGTCTGGGTGCAATTTTACTTATAATAGGAGGTATGATTTTATAACAGGCGATCTGGTTCCCATATCCGAATAGAAATGCTTCCATCCGGCCATACTAAACAAAAATAAAGTTTTCAAGGACTGGAAAGGAGCGCTTATGCAGACAGGAAAGGCAAGCGTATATTTTGATACCCCGCCTTTAATTGCAAGTGAGGGAAGCATTGTGGGAAAAAAAGAAGGGGAAGGACCCTTGGGCCCTTTATTTGATAAAGTAGAACAGGACGATAAATTTGGAAAAGCCAATTGGGAAGAGGCGGAAAGTGAGATGCAAAAGCAGGCGGTAACCATGGCGGTTTCGAAAGCAGGACTGAAAAAAGAAGATATTCGTTATCTGCTGGGCGGAGATTTGTTAGGCCAGCTGATTGCTACGTCTTTTGGGGTTATGGAACTGGAAATCCCTCTGTTTGGCCTGTATGGAGCTTGTTCCACAATGGGAGAAGCCATTGGACTGGCAGCTATGCTGACAGCAGGCGGATATGGAGAACGGACTGTGGCAGTGGCTTCCAGCCATTTTGCTACTGCAGAAAAGCAGTTTCGTTTTCCGTTGGGATATGGCAATCAGCGTCCTTTTGCAGCGACCTGGACTGTTACCGGATGCGGCGCAGTGGTAATAGAGGCAAATAAAGGAAAGAAAAAACATACAGAAGAAAGCCTGGGAAATACACAGGGACAGGCAGTTATTACAGGAGTTACGACAGGAAAGATTGTGGATCTGGGGATAAAAGATTCCATGAATATGGGGGCTGCCATGGCGCCTGCGGCATTTTCTACCATATGCCAGAATTTTGATGATTTTGGGGTAGATGAGACCTGGTATGATAAAATCATTACAGGGGATCTGGGGACAGTAGGAAGAAAAATTCTTCTGGATCTTATGAAGAAAAAAGGACATGATTTCAGAAAAATCCATATGGACTGCGGTATTGAGATTTTTGATTCCACTAGACAGGATACGCATGCAGGAGGAAGTGGCTGCGGCTGTTCAGCAGTAACGCTTTGCTCGTATATTTTGCCCCGTATCCGGGAAGGCATCTGGAAACGGGTACTGTTTGTCCCTACAGGAGCGCTGCTATCAACCGTCAGCTTTAATGAAGGACAGAGCGTGCCGGGAATCGCCCATGGAGTGGTGATAGAACATCGCCAGCAGTGAGAAAGGAGCATCTATATGGATTATGCAAAAGCATTTTTAGTCGGAGGGCTGATCTGCGCACTGGTACAGATTTTCATGGATAAAACAAAATTAATGCCAGGGAGGATTATGGTGATGCTGGTGGTAAGCGGAGCGGTTCTGGGATTTATCGGAGTATATCAGCCGTTTTTAGACTGGGCAGGACAAGGAGCTGGCGTACCTCTGCTGGGATTTGGTAATACCCTTTGGAAAGGTGTAAAAGAAGGGGTTGAGACGGAAGGGCTTCTGGGAATTTTTAAAGGCGGCCTGACAGCCAGTTCCGCAGGAATTTGCGGAGCGATGGTGTTTGGGTATTTGGGAGCGTTATTATTTAACTCGAAAATGAAATAATTAAGAAGTATGCGATATAACAGTTGTCAGATAATCCGCTAAGTGTTTTAGATGTCCATTCTATATAGAAATATATGAACGGTTAAAAAAGCCGGCTAATAACGTATCCTTTTCGTTATCTGCCGGCTTTGGTTTGTCTAAAATACAATAAGATAAAATCTAATTTACTCCAGGCCCGTATTCACTTGGCATTGTGCCTACAATCACTGGATTAGTCTGTACATAACCAGGTCCGATAGGAGTAATGGAAGAGCCAGACGAATCCGAAGGAGACTGAGTGGGAGAGCCGTCCGGATTAACCGGAGGAAGCAGCGTGGACACATCTGTATGAATGTTGCAGTAGCCAGGGATTCCAAATGCAGAATCATCGGTACTTCCTTCCTCGTCCTGTGGAAGAGCCATACATACCTTGGAACGGCGTTCTGGACAGAATTCAGTAGGTTTCATTCCGGAAGCGGAGCACACGGTAACGACTACATGCTTGTCACAGACTTCTGTAGGAACCGTACCTTTTGCAAAATATTCCGTATAAACGGCATTGCCTCTTGGATCGCTGGTACATACGCCATTGACTGCCAGTTTGCCGGATTTGCGGCAGATTTGGGCGGTTTCTATACTGTCCGGTACTGCAAATCCAGGATCAGAGAGCCCCTCGTGAACCCGATCCATAATCTTGCGCCAGATGTCTTTATGGAAGCTGGTACCACCATTGCTGCTTAACGACTGATTGTTGTCACATCCCCCCCAGATACCGGCAGTATAGTAAGGCGTATATCCTACAAACCAGATATCATTATTTGAGGATGTGGTTCCGCTTTTTCCGGCTACAGACATACTGGAAAGTCTGGCCCGGGTACTGGTGGAATTAATGCTGGCTCCGGCTCTTGCAAAGCTGCTTACCGAACGGAGAGAGTCTGCCATGGCATCTGTTAAAAGGAAGGCAGTAGAATCTTTTAAAGCCCGGTGGGTTTCCGGAGTATTGTCTAACAGAACCTTTCCATCATGGTCTAAAATTTTTGTGAAGAAAACCGGTTCGGTATAAACTCCCCCATTGGCAATTGCTGCATAAGCAGCGGTCAGTTCCAGATTGGAAACACCGTCAGTAATACCGCCCAGAGCAGTGGCAGGATTTAAGTCATTGGAAGTCAGAGAAGTAATTCCAAGGTTTTTGGCATACTCAAGACCTAACTGGGGAGTAACCGTCTCCATCAGGCAGCGGACAGCTACAATATTCATAGAGAAAATAATACCGCTTCGAATGTTGGAGTATCCCTGATATTTTCCCTGGCTGTACCAGTTTTTAAAAGTTTTTGTTCCAATGGTATAAGGGGTGTCGTAATAGACGGTTCCCAGAGTAGCGCCGCAGGCATCCAAAGCAGGGGCAAAGGCAGTAATAACCTTAAAGGTAGAACCCGGCTGCCTCAGCGTATTGGTGGCTCGGTTTAAGGTAAGACTTGCAGTCTTTTCACCGCGTCCGCCGCTGATAGCCTTTACCTGTCCGGTAGTCTGATCCATGATGACGAAAGACGCCTGGGGTTGAAGAGTGGTCTGCATGCGTTCTCCAAGGATTTCGTCCCCTTCCTGAAGAAGAGTTGCCTTAAACTGTTCTATGTCACGGATGACTTCTTCTTCTGTATTGTATAGGCCGGTATAACCATCCCGAAGGATTTCCCGGTGATATTTTTTCAGGTTTTCTTCGGAATAGTGTTTCGTTTCGCCATTGGCATGGGTGACAGAAAGGCGGTATTCCACCGAATACCTGGCCGCTGAATAGTTTCCAGGATTATTGATTTCCTCATCTACAATGGCCTGAATAGCGGGATCCTGAGTCGTGTAAATGCTTAAGCCTCCGCCATAAAGCAGATTGTAAGCCTGGCTTTCCGAATATCCCAGCTTTTTCATAAGGGTGTCCTGAACCTGTTCGGTCAGTTCATCAGTAAAATAGCTGTATTTTGTAGATTCTTTGTTGGCAATTACCGTATTGTTGTTTTGCTGAATGCGGTCATACACATTATCAGCCAGGGCAATTTCCTGTTCCTCAGCAGAAATATATCCCTGATCCTTCATGTACTGGAGAATGACCTTGCGTTTTTCCGCATTATGTTCCGGATTGGTAATTGGGTTATAATACGTGGGCTTTTGCGTAATGCCGGCAAGAACCGTACACTCGGACAGTGTTAAATCTGCTACTTCTTTATTAAAATACCGTCTTGCGGCAACTTTTACCCCCAGGGTATTACTGCCTAAATTAATGGTATTTAAATAATCCGTGATAATTTTTTGTTTGGCCTGTGTTTTGTCAGGGCCAAGAGACTCTTCCAACTGGACAGCCAGATACTGTTCCTGAAGCTTCCGTTCCAGCTTTGCTGCAAAAGTAGCTTCATTTCCGCCTTTAAATACATTATTTTTAATGAGCTGCTGAGTCAGGGTAGAACCACCGCCCCGGTTATCATTGGTCAGCACGCCGACTGCGGCACGAAGAATAGAACGAATATCAATGCCGTTATGTTCCCAGAAACGGGAATCTTCAATGGCAACGAAGGCATCAATTAAATCCTGGGGAAGCTCTTCGTAAGTGGCTGCCTCACGGTTGGAACCTTCCATAACCAGAGTATCAGTCAGATTACCTGCGCTGTCATATACCTTGGTGGCAAAGCCGCTGGGGCCGAAGCTGTTGGGATCGATCTGGGGGGCATTGTCAATAATGCCCTTTACCATGCCAAAACCTGCACTGATACCGGTGACGGCAATCAGAAGACAGAAAATAAATAACATACGGGAAACAAACTGAATCATCCGTGTTTTATATTTCTGGGATTTGGAACGGACAGCCCGCAGATTCCGCTCTGTGGCCTTTCTGCCGTAATTATTCGAGTTCATGGAAAATCCTCCTTTACCGGTACATTATAGCAAAATATCCTAATTAATTCAACTTAAGATTCATAGGTATTGTTCCTTTGGAAACTCTCTGGTATACTGTTTGAGAGAAGAATGGAGGGAAAAAATATGGGAGAAACCAGTCAGGCATTTAAAAGGCCGGAATCCTATTTGATTTTATATCAGGGGGGAAGCGGGGAACTGACAGAAAAAAAGTCCCGCTTTATTGCCAATACCCGTCCGGTGGAAAGGGAAGAGGAAGCGCTGGCATTTGTAGAAGAAATGCGGAAGCAATACTGGGATGCCAGACACAACTGCTGGGCCTATGTCATAGGAGACAGAGGAGAAAAAAAGCGGTGCAGTGATGATGGAGAGCCCAGCCAGACGGCTGGAAAACCGATGCTGGACGTTTTGACCGGTTCGGGAGTGACGAATATCTGTGTGGTAGTGACCAGGTATTTCGGAGGGATTCTTCTGGGTACGGGAGGCCTTGTGAGAGCTTATTCAGGAGCAGCAAAGGCAGGTCTGGAAGGAAGCGTGGTGGTAGAAAAGAAGCTGGCAGAAAAAATCCGGGTAGTTACCGATTACAATGGTCTGGGAAAGATCCAGTACATTGCATCAGAAAGAGGGATTACAACCCTGGATACCCAGTACGCAGATAATGTGGTCATGACATTCCTGGTTCCGGTGGCAGAATCCGGTGCTTTTTCAGCTGCACTGACAGAAGGAACCAGCGGAAGAGCAGAAATTGAGACGATATGCCGCCTGTATTACGGCAATCTGGAAAAAGAGACTCTGCTTTTTGAGGAAATTCCTTAAAACCTTGGCAAAACACCTTGCAATCCTGAAAAACGGATGCTATACTAGGTAACCGTGGCAGAAAACAGTTTAATAATAAGGAAGTAAACTTATGAGAATTAAGAGAGAAGATGTAAGAAATATTGCAATTATCGCTCACGTTGATCATGGAAAAACAACATTGGTTGACAACCTGTTAAAGCAGAGCGGTATTTTTAGAGAAAATCAGGAAGTGGCAGAGCGTGTCATGGACTCCAATGACATTGAACGTGAAAGAGGAATTACCATTCTTTCCAAAAATACGGCAGTTGTGTATAAAGGAACCAAGATTAATATTATTGATACCCCAGGCCATGCAGATTTTGGCGGTGAGGTAGAACGTGTCTTAAAGATGGTAAACGGCGTGATTTTAGTAGTAGACGCTTATGAGGGAGCAATGCCTCAGACCAAGTTTGTATTAAAGAAAGCCCTGGAACTGGACTTATATGTAATTGTCTGCATTAATAAGATTGACCGTCCGGAAGCCCGTCCAAATGAGGTAATTGATGAAATTCTGGAACTGTTTATGGATCTGGATGCATCCGATGAACAGTTGGAGTGTCCATTTATTTTTGCATCTGCAAGAGACGGCTATGCAAAGAAGAACCTGGAAGATGACAATGTGGATATGACCCCTCTTTTTGAAACCATTATTGATTATATTCCAGCTCCGGAAGGAGATCCGGAAGCTCCTCTTCAAACCTTAATCAGTACCATTGACTACAATGAATACGTAGGCCGTATTGGCGTGGGCAAGGTAGATAACGGCATGCTTCGTATCAACCAGGAGTGCGTTCTGGTAAACCACCACGATCCGGATAAGTTTAAGAAGATTAAGATTGGCAAGCTGTATGAGTTTGACGGCTTGAACCGGGTAGAGGTAAAAGAGGCAAATGTGGGCTCTATCGTTGCCATCTCCGGCATTCCGGATATTCACATTGGCGATACCATTTGTGCAGTCGATACTCCGGACCCGATCCCGTTCCAGAAGATTTCCGAGCCAACGATTTCCATGTATTTTATGGTAAATGACAGTCCTCTGGCAGGTCAGGAAGGAAAATACATTACATCCCGTCATATCAGAGAACGTCTGTTCCGGGAGTTAAATACAGATGTCAGCCTCAGGGTAGAGGAGACCGATTCTCCAGACTGCTTTAAGGTGTCCGGAAGAGGCGAACTGCATCTGTCTGTTCTGATTGAGAATATGCGCCGTGAAAACTTTGAATTTGCAGTCAGCAAGGCAGAGGTTATTTACAAATATAATGAAAGAGGCCAGAAGCAGGAACCAATGGAAATCGCTTATGTGGATGTGCCGGATGAATTTACCGGTGCAGTTATCCAGAAGCTGACTTCCAGAAAGGGTGAACTGCAGGGCATGAGTCCGGTATCAGGCGGTTATACCAGACTGGAATTTTCTATCCCGTCCAGAGGTTTAATCGGTTACAGAGGCGAATTTATGACAGATACCAAGGGAAATGGTATTTTAAATACCATGTTTGACGGCTACGGTCCTTACAAGGGGGATTTGACTTACCGTCCTACTGGTTCCCTGATTGCATTTGAAGCAGGTGAGGCAATTACTTACGGTCTTTACAATGCCCAGGAGAGAGGCATCCTGTTTATCGGACCTGGTGAAAAGGTATATTCCGGTATGGTTGTAGGACAGAACCCGAAGGCTGAAGATATTGAAATCAATGTCTGCAAGACCAAAAAGCTGACCAATACCAGATCTTCCAGTGCAGATGATGCTCTGCGTCTGACGCCTCCAAAGGTTATGAGCTTAGAGCAGTGTCTGGAATTTATTGATACGGACGAATTGCTGGAGATTACTCCTAAGAGCCTCCGAATCCGGAAAAAGATTCTGGATCCAATGTTAAGAAAGAGAGCATCTTTTAAGAAATAAGACGTTTTTCGCAGGAACAGTATCCAAAAAGAGACAGCTGTCGCCCGGATTACAGAAAATAAGCAAAAAAACCAATAGAAAGAGAGAATCCTGTCGAGAACTTCTTCAGGATTCTTTTTAAATTTCTTCATAAAGTTATCCGTTTCCACATAAATTTACTATGTGCGATAAGTAAATTATGGGAGAGAAGAGGAGAAATACTATGTCAGAAAAAGTAATTGAAAACAACAAGGTCAGTGTGATTGGAACCATTGTATCCGGATTTACCTTCAGTCATGAGGTATTTGGAGAAGGATTTTATATGGTAGATCTGTCGGTCAGCCGTCTCAGCGAACAGGCAGACATTATTCCATTAATGGTTTCGGAACGCCTTTTAGATGTGGAAAAGGATTACCGCGGCTGTACAGTAGAAGCCATTGGCCAGTTCCGGTCCTATAACCGCCATGAAGGCGCGAAAAACCGCCTGGTACTGTCTGTCTTTGTAAGGGAAATCCGTTTTATGGAGGAATTTACAGATTATACCAAAACCAACCAGATCTTTTTAGATGGATATATCTGTAAACTTCCGGTATACCGGAAGACGCCTCTCGGAAGAGAAATTGCCGATCTTCTGCTGGCAGTAAACCGTCCATATGGAAAATCGGATTACATACCCTGTATTGCCTGGGGACGAAATGCCAGGTATGCATCCAGTTTTGAAGTAGGCACCAGAGTACAGGTATGGGGACGGGTTCAGAGCCGGGAGTACACGAAAAAATTAAGCGATACCCAGTGTGAAAAGAGAGTAGCCTATGAGGTATCCATCAGCAAGCTGGAGATGGCAGAGTAAAGTCCGGTTCTTGCATTTAACAGAAAACTATGCTATTATTAGTCAAACTGGCATCGGGGGGAAGATGCAAAAGAATACGAGGTGAC
This sequence comes from uncultured Clostridium sp., assembly GCA_900551135.1. Lineage (GTDB taxonomy): Bacteria > Bacillota > Clostridia > Lachnospirales > Lachnospiraceae > UMGS1370. Next base: position 7,852 of record URUX01000007.1, on the reverse strand, counting down.
ATAAGATGCAGACGGGATACGTGCAAATCATCTACGGAACTGGAAAAGGAAAGACAGCCATGGCTCTGGGAAAAGGGTTAAGCGTAGTCGCAGCCGGAAAGACAGCCGTTTTAATTCAGTTTCTGCAGGGGAGTCTGGATGCAGAACAGATGGCAGTATACAATCGCCTGGAGCCGGAACTGCAGGTTTTTCGCTTTGAAAAGTCGGCAGAGTCTTTTTCAAAACTCAGCGAAGAAGCAAAGACCAGGGAGTTTATGAATATTCAAAACGGTCTGAATTTTGCAAAAAAGGTTATGGCAACAGGAGAGTGCGATATGCTGATCCTGGACGGGGTGCTGGGACTGGTTGATCAGAAGATTGTGCCCCTGGAGGATATTCAGAAACTGCTTTCTGTACGGGAAGAACCTATGAATTTGGTGCTGACCGGAACGGTACTGCCAGAGGAATTAAAGGAACAGGCAGATTCCATTATCCGCCTGGAAAGCGTAAAATAATGAAACAGAGAATTGTTGTAGCAAAGGACGGCAGCGGAGATGTTGCTTCGGTAGCAGAAGCGGCCGCCCTCGTTTCGCCTGAAAACAGGGACTGGGTAACCATATACATCAAACCGGGAGTTTATAAAGAACGGATAGAACTGACCTCTCCCTATATAATTCTGGAAGGCGAAGATGCAGAAAATACGGTCATTACCGGTAATTTATACGCAAAAATGGATATGGAGGACGGGATGAAACGGGGAACATTTCGTACCTATACCGTTTTTATTGATACCCATGATGTGATAGTGAAAAATCTTACGATAGAAAACAGTGCGGGACCTGGAACCAGGGTGGGGCAGGCTATCGCTCTGTATGCAGACGGTGACAGACTGGTTTTTGAGGGCTGTCGGATTCTTGCCAATCAGGATACCTTGTTTACCGGCCCTCTTCCGCCTAAGGAAATTGAGAAAAACGGATTTATCGGCCCTAAACAGTATGCTCCCAGAATCAATGGACGCCATTATTATAAAGGGTGTCTGATACGGGGAGAGGTAGATTTCATTTTTGGCAGTGCCACAGCGTATTTTGAAGATTGTGAACTGTTTTCTGTAAATACGGGACAGGAGATAAACGGCTATGTAACAGCTGCGTCAACCCCGGAGGGTCAGGAATATGGTTATGTATTCCGGCATTGCCGGTTTACCAGCGACTGTCCGCCGGAAACCGTATATTTAGGCCGTCCATGGCGGGACTTTGCAAAGACCGTCATTGTAAACAGTGAATTGGGGTCTCATATCTGTAAAGAAGGCTGGCATGACTGGGACAAAGTTCCTGCCAGAAAAACAGTATTTTTTGGAGAATATGGAAATACAGGAGCCGGATCGGATATGAAATACCGGCCAAACTGGGTGATCCGTATGACAGAGCAGGAGGCAGAACGATGTTCAGCGGAAACCGTTCTTTCTGGAAATGACGGCTGGAATCCCATTGTGCTATGAAACGAGGTGGACCATGAAACGAATTTCGAACTTAAAGCTGTTGAAATATGGTATGGCTCTGATTGCTGCCGGCTTTTTAATGGCTCTCTGGTTTTTGCCTTCTTTTGAAGCAATGAGGGGAGACATATGGGTTTGGCTGTTATTTGGAGTTTATCTGCTGTTTACCGTATTTGTCTGGGCCTTGGATCACAAGAGCGGCGATCACTTCCAACTATCCCATAAGGATGATGCTGCAAGGATGGGAGAGAGCGAGCTGGAGGCACTTCGGGAACAGCAGAAGTGGAGATTCACAAAATTTTAACCATGTTTTTCATTGACAAGAGAATTTAATAATGATAGTATATTTACAAGCAAAAAATACGTAGAGGTTGCGTCAATCAAGAGTAACCTGCCGGATGCGTCGGATGCAGAAGAAGGCAGGGAAAGGGAAAGACGCCGAAGGAGGGACGGATTCCGAGCCGTTTATCCTGGGCGCAGGATTAAGAGTCCTGTGACTGTCATCCATAACGGGTGGGGAGCTACAACAAGACAGAGAGATTGATAACTCGTGTTTTAGAGAGGCTGACCATTGGTTTAGCCTCTTTTCGATTTTATAATTAAAGGAGGACATATACATGTCAATATTTGAGGGCGCAGGCGTAGCATTGGTAACCCCTATGAAAGCAGATGGAACCATTGATTTTGATAATTTAAGAAAGCTGGTAGAGTTTCAGATTGAAGGAGGTACAGATGCCATCGTCGTATGCGGTACCACAGGCGAGGCATCTGCCATGACTCACGAAGAGCATATTGAGACCATCCGGTTTGTGTGCGAGATCGTAAACCACAGGATTCCGGTAATTGCAGGAAGCGGTTCAAACTGGACAGAGACGGCGATTTACCTGTCTCAGGAGGCGGAAAAAGCAGGGGCAGACGGACTTCTTCTGGTATCCCCTTATTACAACAAGGCAACTCAAAAAGGACTGATTGCCCACTTTACTGCCATAGCGAACTCTGTAACCATTCCGATTCTTCTCTATAACATTCCTGGAAGAACGGGAGTTACCATTCAGCCGGAAACCATCGTAACCCTGTGTAAAAATGTAGAAAACATTGTGGGCGTAAAGGAAGCCAGCGGCAATTTCTCTGCCATTGCATCGTTGATGAACATGGCAGACGGCTGTGTGGATCTGTATTCTGGAAATGACGACCAGATTGTTCCGCTGTTATCCCTGGGAGGAAAAGGCGTTATTTCTGTCCTTTCCAACGTAGCTCCCAGACAGACCCATGAAATCTGTGCATCCTATTTTGCAGGAGATGTAAAGAAGAGCGCCCAGATGCAGTTGGATGCTATTCCGCTGATCAACAGCCTGTTCAGCGAAGTAAATCCAATTCCGGTAAAGGCAGCGTTAAATATGATGGGCATGGAAGCAGGGCCTTTGCGTCTGCCGCTGACAGAGATGGAGGAGGCTCATCAGCAGGTTCTTAGAAAAGCGATGGAGGATTACGGATTACTATGATAAAGATATTGCTTCACGGATGCTGCGGAGCCATGGGAAGGGTAATTACCTCCATTGCAGCAGAAGATGATGAGATAGAGATAGTGGCCGGCATTGATAAATATGCCGGAACCCCCTGCCCGTATCCGGTGTACCCGTCTCTGAAAGACTGGAATGGCCAGGCAGATGCAGTTGTGGACTTTTCCGCAGCAGCTGCAGCAGATGAACTGCTGGATTTTTGCGAAAGCAGAAAGGTGCCGGTGGTATTATGCACGACTGGTTTGTCAGAGAGTCAGTTAAAACGGGCAGAAGAGGTTTCAAAATCGGCGGCGGTTCTCCGTTCTGCCAATATGTCGTTAGGTGTCAATCTGCTGTTGAAATTAGTGGCAGAGGCAGCTAAAATTCTGGCAGGCGCCGGATTTGACATGGAGATTGTAGAAAAACACCACAATCAGAAAAAAGACGCGCCCAGCGGCACGGCTCTGGCTCTGGCAGATTCTCTCAACCAGGCGCTGGATCAGGCATACCACAATGTATTTGACAGAAGTCAGAGTCACGAAAAGCGAGATGCAAAGGAAATCGGGATTTCTTCTGTACGGGGCGGCACCATCGTCGGCGAGCATGATGTGATTTTTGCAGGTACAGACGAAGTGGTTACCCTTAGTCATACGGCGTATTCCAAGGCGATTTTTGCGAAAGGAGCTTTGGCTGCGGCTAAATTCCTGGCAGGAAAAGCACCAGGAATGTACACCATGAGCGACGTAATTGGATAAATTTTCCAGCAGATTTCACATCAAAGGAATCTCCAATGCTTCTTGTTCGGAAAAGCCGGACAAGAAGATGCTCTGTCCTGAACAGTTACAATGAATGAATTATCTCTATCGGTACATACTAAGGACAGAAAGCGAAAGGAGATATGGAATTATGAAAAAGATCAGATATGGCTGTCTGACGCTTTTGTGCGTATTTATGATGGTTGCTATCAGTGCCTGCGGCAGCAGGGATAATGGAACAGGCACTACTTCCAGCCCGTCCCACTCAGCAGCAACTGCTTCTGAAAGCAGTGGAGGGATGAACGAGTCTGGACAGCAGAAAGAGAAAAACCAGTCTGGGACCAGAGCATCAGATGAAGCCAGTGAGTCAACCGGAGTGATTGACGGTCTGCTGGATGACGTAGGCAATGGAATTGAAGAAGGAGTGAAGGATGTGGAGAGAGCAGTAGAAGGCAGCGATACTTCTGCTGCAGAGACTTCCGCCGGACGATAACAAACTGGATAACAAACCAGAAAAGCAAAGGGGCTTTCTCTGAAACCATGGGGTCAGGGATAGTCTCTTTCATTTTTTCTTGCAGGATTGCAGCAGACAGAGTATGATAGCCCTATAAAAAAGGAGGGGTATTCATGGCAGATACATTGGAATGGTGTTTGTGGCGGATCAGAAAGCCATACTATGAAAGAAAAAAGAGCCGGTGGCGGAAAAAGTATGTGGGAAAACAGTTGGAATCTGAAAAAAACCGGATGGTTCGTCTGGCTGCCCTTCTGTTGTCAGCAGCAGAACTGCTGTATGGGACGGTATGGGTAGTTCAGAATCCGGAAGTGTTTTTACATACTATAGGAATTCAGGTAATGGAGGAAACAGGGGAAAAACAGGGATGGAATATTACAAAAGAGGGAATATGCTGGGGCATTCGGATACGCCAGGACGGGATTGAGGTTTACCGGGAAGAAAATTCGGCTTTGGCGGCATACGGAGCCATTGGAACTGGAGGTTCCAATGACCCCGGCCGGGATGATATTATTTTAAGAGATTAGGCAGCAAGTCAGTGCGGAACTGGTTTCGGCTCTGTTTGTTCTGATACATGCGTTCGTCAGCGGTCTTCATCAGGGAATGGAAGTCATTGCCATCCTCCGGATAGTATGCGCATCCGACGGAAAATGAAACCGGAATAGAAACATTGTTTGCCAGAGTAACCGTATTGGTTTCCTGCTGGGATATAAGCGCCTGGAGGCTTTGAACCAGATGCTGGTGGCTGCGGTATCCGTAGGTCCAGACTGCAAATTCATCGCCTCCCAGTCTGGCCACAATGGAACAGCTGCTTTTATAAGAAGAGAGAATAGAAGAAATTTTCTTTATGTAGGTGTCGCCGTTAATATGTCCGAGGGTATCGTTAATGTACTTTAACCGATCGGCATCGATGATGATCATGGCTCCATAACCAAGTGAAATTCCAGGCTGGAACAGTTCGTCTATTTTTTTATAGAAAGCTCTTCGATTATACAGATCGGTCAGCTGATCCGTATCTCGTTCTCGTTCGATGTAAAGCCGTTCTTTGGCACTGCTGGTTACATCCATCAGGATGACAATGGTACTTTTTTCATAGGTGAATTTTTCAAAGCGGATGAAATGCTCGTCGGAGTCCCCAAGCCGGTACATGTTTCCGGATATTCTTACTGCCTTTTTCTGCAGTTCCTGCTCCGTTTCTTTTACGGATTCGGGAGAACGCAGAAAAGCTTCATACTGCTGTACCGAAAGCATCAGAATATCTTTTACGCGCCGGGTGGACAGCACATGCCGGGAGCCTTCTGTATATTCATAAATGCCAATGGGCAGTTCCGAAAGTTCCAGAGCAATGGAAATCTTTTTAAACGAGGAGCGGACGCTTTCCAGCATGGAATTAATGTGATGAATCAGTTCGTTTAGTTCGGGAGCGGATGCTTCATCTGCCAGGACACCGGAGTTGGTCTGTTTGATTTCATTCAGGCGCTGGTTGATATGAACAATGGTCTTGATGATTTTCTTATCAATATAAATATAGATAGAACCAAGGATCACTGCTGATAAAACCAAAAGGTATGCAGTTAACAGCAGGGTATCGTTCAGCAGCTGGAGGCGGGGCACAGAACTTAGACAGCATCTGGCAAAAATATAAGAATCGCCCTTCTGGATGGCACACAGATAGTCTCTGCCATCAATTTTGGCATGAAAGACACTTACATTGTGAGAAAGAGTTTCAAAGGAAAACCCCAATTCATTTGCATTTTTATTCAGATGTTCCGGTTTTGTACTCCCTGCAATCAGATAGGTTTCCGGATGAATGGCATAAAGTTCAGTTGAGGCCTTGGTGGGAATCAGGGAAAAGACTTCCTGTACATCATCTGGGTTTTGCTGGATAAGCCGATCCATCTGCCAGAATAAATCAGAAGCCGTTTCTTCCGCTTTCTGGTGAGTGGCTCTGATGCGAAGCGGAAGGTTGATGAATAAAATCAGCAGCATGCTTACAGAAATAATCAGCATCAGAGTTTTGGTAATAAATGTTTTCAAGAAAACTACCTCCGGCACAAACTATTTTTTTATAATTTTCGTAATAAGAATAAAAGCATACAGGCTGACAGGCACAGCGACAGTTAAAGAAATGGAGGCCATCAGCAGTCTGGGGGTAAGAGGATTATCAGTTAAGGCAAAAATTAAAGTAGATACATACAATAATACCAGCAGTACAGCGCCGGCTAAAGCCAGACGGCGCTGTAATTTTGTATACTTCATGGTCAGTCCTCCTCGGCAGCCAGAGTTTCCCAGGTTTCGTAAAGGGCAGAAAGCTGGGCTTCCAGCTGTTCTTTTTCTCTGTGCAGTTCCATAAGTTTTGCTACATTGCGGCATACATCCTCCCGGACCAGAAGTTCGTCAATTTCGCTGTTTCGGGTTTCCAGCCGTTCGATCTCGTTTTCAGTCCGCTTCAGTTCATTTTGACGTTTGCGGATGCGGGCCTGTTCCTCTTTTTGTGCTTTCCAGTCTGTAACCCCGGAAGAGGGAGGAGCGGGAATAGGCTTGTTTTCTGAAAGGGGTTCTGAGTCCTTTGCAGTCTGAAGCCCCTGGATTACGTCTTTCTTTTCCAGATAATAATCATAGTTTCCAATATAGTTTAAGAACGTCTGTCCGGTCAGTTCCAGAATTCTGGTAGCAGTCCGGTTAATAAAATACCGGTCATGGGACACGTACAGGACAGTGCCGGTATAACGGTTTAAGGCATCTTCCAGGATTTCTTTGGAGGTAATGTCCAAATGGTTGGTAGGCTCGTCCAGAATCAGAAAATTGGCTTCTGACAGCATTAATTTTGCAAGGGAAACTCTGCCTCGTTCGCCACCGCTTAAATCGCTGATTCGTTTAAATACGTCATCGCCGGTAAACAGGAAAGAAGCCAGGCAGTTGCGTACCTGGGTATTATTCATATTTGGATAGGTATCCTGAATCTCTTCAAACACCGTTTTTTCCATGTGAAGAACCTGATGTTCCTGATCGTAATAGCCAATCTGTACCTTAGAACCAAGGTGAATGTCTCCGGAGTCAGCAGATTCCATGTTGTTGATGATTTTTAATAACGTGGTTTTTCCGGTACCATTGTTGCCGATAACCGCCACCCGTTCGCCTCGTTTGATTTCAAAGTCCACATGTTCAAACAGGTGAAGGGAGCCGAAGGATTTGGAAAGGCCGGTAACGGTTATTACGTCATTTCCGCTGACAACCTGAGGCTCCAGACGGATTTCCATGGCATCGTCAATCTCCATGGGTTTATCCAAAACGTCGATTTTAGCCAGCATTTTTTCACGGCTTTCCGCCCGTTTAATGGATTTTTCACGGTTAAAGGAACGCAGCTTCGTAATAACTTCTTCCTGGTGCCGGATCTCCTGCTGCTGGTTTAGGTAGGCGCGGATCTGCGCGTCGCGCAGCATGGCCTTCTTGTCGCTGTAGGCGGAGTAATTCCCTAAAAATACGGTCCCCACGCCGCAGTCCAGCTCCACGATCTTGGTCACCACCCGGTCCAGAAAATAGCGGTCATGGGCAACGATGATCACGCTGCCTGAATAACCCTTCAAATAGGTTTCCAGCCAGGCAATGGACT
>URUX01000006.1 GCA_900551135.1 uncultured Clostridium sp. | reverse complement strand
GGCTTTTAGAATTATTGCCATTTTTAAATAATCCGGTTACGACAGGTTTTGGTACCCTGCTGTCCGGTTCTCTGGTAGCAATTTTAAATAACCTGGGATTGATTTTCTGTGTGGGTCTGGCAGTAGGTCTGGCAAACAAGAAAAAAGCAGAAGCCGGTTTTACTGCTCTTTTAGGATTTCTGGTATTTATTAATGCCATGAATAAATTTATGGGACTTACTGGAATCCTTTATACTGGAGAGTCTTTAAGAGGAACGGGACAGGCGCTGATTTTAGGAGTGCAGATTCTGGATATGGGAGTATTCCTGGGAATTATTCTGGGCATTGTGACTGCTATGGTGCACAACCGTTTTAGCGAAAAAGAATTTAACAATGCCTTCCAGATTTACGGCGGAACCAGATTTTCCTTTATCGTGCTGATTCCTATAGTGGTAATTCTGGCAGTTGTTTTGACTTATGTATGGCCATTTGTACAGATGGGAATCTCAGCCCTGGGCGGATTTATTAATCGGGCTGGAAATTTTGGATTGTTTGTCTATGGTGCATTAGAGCGGCTTTTGATACCTACAGGACTTCACCATTTGGTGTACACCCCATTTTTATATACTTCTTTAGGCGGTGCAGAAACCATTGGAGGACAGTTGCTGGAAGGTTCCAGAAATATTTATTATGCAGAAATGGCAGATCCGTCGATTGCACAGTTATCTGCTTCCGTTATTTGGGATGCGAGAGGTATTTCCAAGATGTTTGGCTTGATTGGTGCATGTCTGGCTATGTATCATACTGCGCGCCCTGAAAATAAGAAAAAAATCAAAGCAATTTTGATTCCGGCTGCGGTAACTTCTTTTGTAGCAGGCGTTACAGAGCCAATTGAGTTTTCCTTTATGTTTGTAGCTCCGATTCTTTTTGTGATTCATGCTATGTTAAGCGGTCTCAGCATGGTTGTTTTAAATCTTTTTGGAGTGCGGGCGATTGGACCAAACGGATTTATTGATTTTCTTCTGTACAATGTTCCGCTGGGAATCGAAAAAACAGGCTGGCCTATGTACATTGCAGTAGGTTTGATGTTCTTTGTAATTTATTATGTAGTGTTCAGAATCCTTATCAGCAAGTTAAATCTCAAGACCCTGGGACGTGAGACAGAGGGAATGGAGATGAAACTGCATACAAAGGCAGAGTATAAAGAGAAAGTTGCCTCTGAAAAGCAGAAAAAAGATGCAGGTGATGTTGATGCCGCTGTAATTGTGAAGGCTTTGGGAGGTCCTGACAATATTAAAAAAGTAGACAATTGCTATACCCGTCTCAGATTAATTCTGGAAAATCCGGATTTGGTGGATGAAAACGTATTAAAGCAGGACACAGGGGCAAATGCAGTTGTGAAAAAGGGAAATAATGTTCAGGTTATTTATGGTTTAAAAGTAACGGCTGTAAGAAAAGCAGTAGATGCAGAATTGGGATTTGGCAGCGACAGATAATTTTTTGAATGGAGGAATATGTAATGAAAAAATTTTCAATTGTAATTGCTGGAGGCGGAAGTACCTATACACCAGGAATTGTGAAAATGATGTTGGAACATCAGGAAGATTTCCCGTTAGAGTCCATTACTCTTTATGATAATGATGAAGAGCGTCAGGCAGTAATTGGAGAGGCATTAGCGATTTTGATGAGAGAAGAAGCGCCTCAGGTAACATTTTCCTTTACAACGGATCCCAAAGAGGCATTTACAGGAAAGGATTTCTGTATGGCGCACATTCGTGTTGGAAAATATGCTATGAGAAAACTGGATGAAAGAATCCCGTTAAAATATGGAGTTGTAGGCCAGGAAACCTGCGGACCAGGCGGGATTGCGTATGGTATGCGCAGTATTACGGGAATGTTGGAAATTATTGATTATATGACAGAATATTCACCAAAGTGCTGGATGCTGAACTATTCCAATCCTGCGTCTATTGTAGCAGAAGCCTGCAGAGTGCTCCGGCCGGAGGCCCGTGTAATTAATATTTGTGATATGCCAGTTGGAACCCGCAGAAGAATGGCATACATTGTAGGAAAAGAATATGATGATTTGGATGTCCGTTATTTTGGATTGAATCACTTTGGCTGGTGGACCAGCGTCAAGGATAAGTCTACAGGTGAAGATTATATGCCAAAGCTTTTAGAGTATGTATCTGAAAATGGCTATCTGACTCAGAAAGCTATTGAAACTCAGCATATGGATGAAAGCTGGCAGGCAACTCACAAAAAGGCGAAAGATTTATTGGCATTAGATCCCCAGTTTTTACCAAATACATATTTAAAGTATTATCTCTATCCAGACTATGTGGTAGAGCATTCAAATCCGGATTATACCAGAGCAGATGAGGTAATTGATGGGCGGGAAAAAGAGGTCTTTGGCGCGGCAAGAGAGATTATCCGTAAGAATACGGCTACAGGAGGCGAGTTTACCGTTGATAACCATGCTTCATTTATTGTGGCATTGGCAAGAGCAATTGCTTACAATACCCATGAAATTATGCTTTGCATTGTGGAAAATAAAGGTGCCATCAGTAACTTTGATTCAGATGCAATGGTAGAAGTTCCATGTGTAGTAGGCTCAGACGGACCAGAAGCAATGTGCCAGGGAGAGATTCCTACATTTGAGCGTGGTATGATGCAGGAACAGCTGGCAGTAGAGAAGCTTGTAGTGGAAGCGTACGTAGAAAAGAGTTATTTAAAGTTATGGCAGGCTCTTACTTTATCCAAAACAGTGCCAAGCGCAGCGGTTGCCAAGCAAATTTTAGATGATTTGATTGAAGCAAACAAAGAATACTGGCCAGAACTGAACTAAAGAGATAAAGCACCTCGCCGCCTGTTGTGCGGCGAGTATCCGAAGGAGAAGAACAGGGGGATGCATAGCAAGGTTTTGCAGAAAAGCGGTCTGGACAGTTACCATTAAATTTTGAACATGGTTTCCTTACTTCGTGAATTTACGACAGTCTGTGAGAAAGATATAATGAATGTAATAAATTCAAGGGAGGATACAACAAATGAAACTGAAAAGATTTGGGGCACTTGCAATGACAGCGGTAATGACAGCGTCTGTAATGACCGCATGTTCGTCTCCGGCAGAAAGCACTTGTGATACTGCAGCGCAGACAAAGGCAGAGAGCAGTGCAGAAGACTCATTATACTACTGGCCAGTGGGCTGACATGTACCAATTTATGGATGATGAGATGAAAGAATATTTTTCTGATGTCATTATTCCCGGATATAACGAAAAAGATGGAAAACTGTATTTCCTTCCTACAACAGGAACCACCTGCCGTTTGTTTTACAATAAAGAAATCTTTGAACGTGTAGGCATTGAAGCGCCTCCGGCAACACTGGAAGAAATGGTAGAGGATGCCAAACTGATCACCTCCCAGTTAAAAGGAGAAGGAATTTACGGATTTGCTGAAAATATGAAGAGCGCAGCATCTGCGCTGCAGCGTTCCATGTGTATTGGCCTTCAGGCAGAAACGGGAATGTCTTATGGCTATGATTTTAAGAATGGCAAATATGACTTTACAAACTGGGCAGATACCTTAAAACTCTGGACTGAGTTGCTATCAGAAGAATGTGCATTCCCTGGATGCGAATCTCTGGATATTGACCCGTTAAGAACGCAGTTTGCAATTTGAGAAGTTTGCTCTCCATACAAAATACAGCAGTATTCATCATCCGAATTATCGAAAGATGCTGGAAATGGTCTGCGGATATATGGATTCCAAGTTTGATCTCCCGATGCTGAATGATACCAACTATGGTCATTTTGCATATATGAAGGAACTGTATGAATTCCCTTACAGGGAACTGGGAGGAGAAAAACTGGCATTTGTATTGAACAGTTACTATCAGCATACAAAAAGAGATAATTTGGAAGCGTTTTTATATGGAGCAGATGCCATTGAACCTGCAGATATCAAGCTGGAAAATTACCATACAGAAGTCGGTACATATGGGCATACCATTCTCAGAGGGCCGGAGAACCGGTATCTTCTTTTGAAACACGACAGCTATGGAGGAGAGCACGACCATTACGACCGGCTTGGAATCAGTTATATGGCCTATGGAGATCCGATTGCAAGAGATCTGGGAACCACCGGATACGGAGCCCGGATGCATTATGATTATTATAAAAATACCGCTTCACACAATACATTGGCCATAGGAGAAGAAAACCAGTCTCCTGTCAATGGAAAACTGATCCGGTATGAAGAAAAAGACGGTGCAGTTTATGCAGAGGCAGAAGCAGACTGGACAGCACCTTATGAGATGCCGGACAGCTTTACCATTGTACAGTGGTCCGAAAAAAATTATAAAACTGTAAAAATGCGCAGAAAAATCATCTGGACCGATCAATACTGGATAGATGTTTTCCTGGCAGATGGAGTTCCAAAGGAACTGTATTCGGACTGGATATTCCACATTGCTGGTGAAAAAATGGAAGAAAAGACAAATAGAGATGAGACAGAGGAAGAAGGACCTCCACAGGATTATTTTACAAAAAAACCGTTAAAATACCTTCACGATGGCAAAATGCGGAAAATACAGCCTGGAAGTGTTTATAAAAACGTGTATCAGACGGAAAACTGCCGGACTTCCATTTATGGAATGGGGAATGGACAGACGGTAATTACTGCCAAAGGGCCGGATAATCCATCTGTACAGGAATTAAACTATCTGATAGAGAGACGGACAGAGGATTCGGTTCTGGCTGTTCATGTAGTTGAAAGCTGGAAAGAAGAAGAAGTAATTAAAGACGTTTCGTTTCAGATGGATAAAGGGCGGTTAGCCATCGTAATCCAGGAAAAGACTGGGAAAAAGGAGTTTTCGGTCCGGATTTGCCAATGATAGATTATTCTGCTTGATGCAAATCTCCCTATAAAAGGGAGGAAGCCGGTCAGGATAATCCTGCCGGCTAAGGTATTATGAAAAAAAGTTTTAACAGCTATCTGCTTTACGATAATTAGTATACAAAGGAAATATGAGCAATCTATAGAAAAAATGTGAACAAATTGTAAGGTTTTTTTGAAGAATCTTGACAAAGCTGTACACAAATGCTAGACTGAACTTGCTCATCGGAGGGCTGAATGTTTGGCCGGATAAGATGTCGGGAAAGAAGTTCCTGGTATTTTATCCGGCTTTTTTGTTCTGATCCAGCTCTCCGCAGGGAGGAATTTTAAAAAGGGGGGAAATGATGATGAAAGAACAAACGAGCTTTACAGAGGGCAGGATTTTTACTCCGCTGGTCCGGTTTGCCATGCCCGTACTTCTGGCGCTGTTTTTGCAGGCTATGTATGGAGCAGTAGATTTGCTGATTGTAGGTCAGTTTGGGGCTTCAACGGATGTTTCGGCAGTATCCACGGGAAGTCAGGTTATGCATACGGTGACCGTTGTAATAGTGGGACTGTCTATGGGAATTACCGTTTTGGCGGCCCAGAAGATAGGAGAAAAGCAGCCGGAGGAAGCCGGTCAGGTAATCGGAAGCGGAATCTGCCTGTTTTCCGCAGTAACGGTTGCTGTGACGGTGCTGATGATATTTCTGGCAGAGCCAATGTCTGGCTGGATGCAGGCACCGAAAGAGGCCTTTGACCAGACGGTTTCTTATGTGAGAATCTGTTCCGCAGGCACAGTGTTTATCGTGGCCTATAATGTGCTGGGAAGTGTATTCCGCGGTATCGGAGATTCTAAAATGCCATTAATTACAGTGGCTATCGCCTGTCTGTTAAATATTGGAGGAGACCTTCTGCTGGTTGGCGGATTTCATATGGGAGTGGCAGGAGCTGCTTATGCAACGGTGTTTGCCCAGGCGTTCAGCGTGGTACTGTCTATTCTGATCATACGGAAACGAAAGCTTCCTTTCCGGTTTACCAGAGAATCCCTTCGGTTTGATAAAAAGATAATTGGAAAAATTGTGGCGCTGGGACTGCCCATTGCTCTGCAGGATTTGCTGGTCAGCGTGTCCTTTCTGGTTATCATTGCCATAGTCAATTCTCTGGGTGTCGTGGCATCTGCGGGAATCGGAGTGGCAGAAAAACTCTGCGCATTTATTATGCTGGTTCCGTCTGCTTATTCCCAGGCCATGTCTGCCTTTGTAGCGCAGAATATCGGAGCCAGGAAGCCGGACAGGGCAAAAAAGGCCCTGTTTTGCGGAATTGCATCTTCTGTGGCAGCCGGTCTGATTATGGCCTATGTATCTTTTTTCCATGGGGAAATTCTGGCAGGCCTGTTTTCCAGGGACAGTCAGGTAATTGCGGCTGCGGCTGATTACCTGAGGGCATATGCCATTGACTGTATCTTTACTGCATTTTCCTTCTGCTTTGCAGGATATTTTAATGGCTGCGGAAAGACCGTATTTGTTATGGCACAGGGGCTGGCAGGAGCATTTGCAGTGAGAATTCCGGTATCGTATCTGATGAGCCGGATTCCGGGAATCTCTCTGTTTGGTATTGGACTTGCTGTTCCGGCCTCCACCCTGCTTCAGATTGCCCTTTGTGTGGGATATCTGATTTATACAGAAACGGTCCGGAAAAAACAGGAGGGGTAAGGCGGCTGCGGTCAGGGAAAAGTCTTGCCGTTTTTCCAGCCGTGTGATATACTGGAAAGCAATTCAGATTATGGAGGATTCAGGAATGGAAGAAAAAAATCTTGTGCCGGAAGCAGAGGAAAAAGAAGTGGTTTCAAAGCACTTCATTGAGCAGGAGATTGATAAAGATTTAGCAGAAGGCGTTTATAATCACGTACAGACCCGTTTCCCACCGGAGCCAAACGGCTACCTGCATATTGGACATGCCAAGTCCATTCTGTTAAATTATGGACTGGCAAAGGAGTACGGCGGAAAGTTTAACCTTCGTTTTGATGACACCAACCCGACTAAGGAAAAGACAGAGTTCGTAGAATCCATTATTGCAGATGTAAAGTGGCTGGGAGCAGATTTTGAAGACCGTTTATTCTTTGCATCCAATTATTTTGAGCAGATGTATGAGTGTGCGGTAAAGTTAATTAAAAAAGGAAAGGCATTTGTCTGCGATCTGACAGCAGAGGAAATCCGCCAGTATCGCGGCGACTTTACCACCCCTGGTAAGGAGAGCCCATACCGGAACCGTACCATCGAAGAAAACCTGACTCTGTTTGAAGAGATGAGAGACGGAAAATATCAGGACGGCGAGAAGGTGCTTCGCGCCAAGATCGATATGGCTTCTCCTAATATCAACATGAGAGATCCGGTTATTTACCGGGTAGCCCGTATGGAACACCACAATACCGGAAATAAGTGGTGCATTTATCCAATGTACGATTTTGCCCACCCGATTGAGGATGCCATTGAGCACATTACCCACTCGATTTGTACCCTGGAGTTTGAGGATCATCGCCCATTGTATGACTGGGTAGTAAAAGAGTGTGAATTTGAAAATCCGCCCAGACAGATTGAGTTTGCAAAGCTGTATCTGACGAATGTGGTAACAGGCAAGAGATATATTAAAAAGCTGGTAGAAGACGGTATTGTAGACGGCTGGGATGATCCCCGTCTGGTTACCATTGCAGCTCTTCGCCGGAGAGGATACACACCAGAGTCATTAAAGATGTTTGTTGATCTGGTTGGAGTTTCCAAGGCAAACAGTTCGGTTGACTATGCAATGCTGGAATACTGCATCCGTGAAGATTTGAAACTTAAGAAAGCCAGAATGATGGCAGTATTAGATCCGGTTAAGCTGGTGATCGACAACTATCCGGAGGATCAGACAGAAGAACTGTCTATTCCAAACAATCTGGAAAATGAAGCCCTTGGAGAGCGTACCGTTCCATTTGGAAGAGAACTTTACATTGAACGGGAAGATTTTATGGAAGAGCCGCCTAAGAAGTATTTCCGTCTGTTCCCAGGCAATGAAGTGCGTCTCATGGGCGCTTACTTTGTCACCTGTACCGGATGTGAAAAGGATGAAAACGGCAATGTGACAGTGGTTCATTGTACCTATGATCCGGAGACCAAGAGCGGTTCTGGATTTACCGGACGGAAAGTAAAGGGAACTATCCACTGGGTTGCTGCCCATACCGCTGAAAAGGTGGAATGCCGTTTATATGAGAACATTGTAGACGAGGAAAAGGGTAAGTTAAATGAGGATGGTACCTTAAACTTAAATCCAAATTCCCTGACTATTATTAAAGACTGCTATGTAGAACCGGCATTAAAAGAGGCTAAGGCTTACGACAGCTTCCAGTTTATGAGAAACGGCTATTTCTGTGTGGACTGCAAGGACAGTACGCCGGAGCATCCTGTATTTAACCGGATTGTTTCGTTAAAGAGTTCTTTTAAAATTAATAAATAAGTAACGATTCAGGACAGCGGGAAATCCGGTGGACAAAGCGGACAAGAAGATGCCTGTCCTAAATAGCTGAATCAATCAGTGAAAACAAAAAGGCCCAGACGAGAGAAGCAGGTTTTCTGCCCTTGGCGTAAGGCCTTTTTGCGTATAAGGAAGGACAGAATCCGTATTAGAAGGGGGAGAGATGGGATGGAACTTTTGGTACCCTTAAACAGTCAGTCTCAGACGCCCATGTATGAACAGGTTTACCATTTTATCAAAGAAGAAATCCGCAAAGGAAATCTGGAGGCAGGAGAGCGGCTGCCATCCAGCCGGCTGCTGGCAGAAAACTTAAAGGTCAGCCGAAGTACGGTTCAGATGGCATACGATCAGCTTCTGGCAGAGGGATATATGGAAACGATTCCATATAAAGGCTGTTTTGTGGCCGATACCTGCGGTCTGGTAAATATAGAAGGGGATGCTTCTTCTTCGAAAATGCCGTCCTCCTTTCTTTCTTCCGAACCGGATAAGGAGCAGCAGCCTGTATGGGATGGAACGGTAGATTTTTCACCAAGAGGAATTGACCTGGAGAATTTTCCGTTTGGTATATGGCGTAAATTAAGCAGAGATACTCTGGTAGATGATAACCGGGAAATGTTTGGCACAGGAGATCCGAAAGGAGAGCGTTCGTTAAGGGAGGCGATCCGTACCTATCTCCATTCAGCCAGAGGCGTAAACTGTCAGGCAGAGCAGATTATTGTGGGGGCGGGAAATGAATATTTGTTAATGCTTCTATCCAGAGTTCTGGGAGAAAACCATAAAATTGCCATGGAAAATCCCACATATAAGCAGGCATACCGGGTTTTAAGCGGACAAGGTTATCCGGTATGTCCGGTGAACATGGATAAATCCGGCATGAGAACGGATTTTTTAAGGGAAAGCGGTGCAGACATTGCTTATGTGATGCCGTCACACCAGTATCCTACTGGAATTGTAATGCCGGTAAAGAGGCGGAAAGAACTGCTGGACTGGGCAGGGGAACGGGAAGGACGGTATTTGATCGAAGACGATTATGACAGTGAATTTCGTTACAAGGGAATGCCGATACCAGCTCTTCAGGGCATGGATAAAAAGGGAAGGGTGATTTATATCGGAACCTTTTCCAAGTCCATCGCACCGGCTATCCGTATTGGCTTTTTGGTACTGCCGCCGTCACTGTTGGAAATTTATGAGAAAAAGGCTTCTTTTTACTCGTCTACAGTGTCTCGCATTGACCAGAATATTCTCTATGAATTTT
Organism: uncultured Clostridium sp.; assembly: GCA_900551135.1. Lineage (GTDB taxonomy): Bacteria > Bacillota > Clostridia > Lachnospirales > Lachnospiraceae > UMGS1370. The sequence goes on along the minus strand of URUX01000006.1, from coordinate 22,465 downwards.
TAGTAAAAGGTCATTATGAGAGACATTTAAACCGGATGCGGGCAGTTTATAAAGGGAAACACGATACTCTGCTGACATCCTTGAAGCTGCTGGAAAACCGGTTTCTGATTCAGGGAGAGCATGCAGGGCTTCACGTGCTGTTAAGCCACAAAAAAAAGGTTTCGGAACAGATGCTGATTGAATTGGCATCCCGAAAAGGCGTGAAGGTATATGGATTGTCATCCTGCCTGATTTCTGACAGCAGCCGGAATGTTCCGCCTACATTAATTTTGGGATATGCTACACTAACACAAGAGGAAATAGAGGAAGGGGTTCGCCTTCTTAACGAAGCCTGGAAGGATATATAAAACCAGCGTCTGGAATCTGGAAACCAGACCTGCAGGATTGGATGGACAGGAGAACAAGAAAGATGGAATTAACAACGCTTTGCTATTTGGAAAAAGATGATAAGTATTTGATGCTTCACCGCATTCGCAAGAAACAGGATATAAATAAAGATAAATGGATTGGAATCGGCGGACATTTTGAAGGAATCGAAAGTCCGGAGGAATGTCTTTTACGGGAAGCAAAAGAAGAGACAGGGCTGACGCTGACATCTTACCGGTTTCGGGGACTGGTAACCTTTATTCCAGATGATAAGACTTCCGAGTATATGTGCCTCTATACAGCCGACGGATGGGAAGGAAAAATGACGGACTGTGATGAGGGAAAGCTGGAATGGGTAGAAAAAAGCCGGATAGGGACCTTAAATCTCTGGGAAGGCGATCGGATTTTTATGAAATTATTAAAGGAAGACGCCCCTTTCTTTTCTTTGAAGCTGCGGTATGAAGGAGACTGTTTAAAGGAGGCAGTACTGGACGGAAGAGAGATTGAACTGCCTCTTTCAAAGGAGTGGATGGAATAAGGCGGCATAAAAACAGAAGAGAGGACAGGAAATAAGGAACTGCGGGGGCAGTTCCTTTTGAAAGGGGGTAGTAAATAATGAAATAGGTAGGTATCATAATGTATATAATGGCCATGTGGGATACTGTCTCATGTGGCTCTTATTTTTTGTCGAGTCCGGCAACGGGTGCGCGCTGGTTGCCGCCGGACTCAGGTTTATCGCAAAATCCCGTACCTGGTAATTTTGCCAGCAGGGATTGGATGCATCTGTTGTAAGCTGTCAATCATCTGCTTGATACTTATACTATACAAGGTAATTGTGTGCAGATTGTGGCTATTTTCTAAAATCAAAATAAACAATTTCGATCAAAAATCTAACGAAAAACGAAAGAAAATATTGTTTATTCTGGAGGTTTCCGGAAATACTCCTTGTAAACAGATAAAACGCTGTGTTGGAAAGGAGAGTTTGGTATGGTAGAGGTAGCAGTTGGATTTGAAGAGACAAAGGACATTGTGGAGTTTGTACGAAAAGTCAGTCAGTTTTCCTGCAATGCGGATTTGGTCAGCGGCAATCGGGCAGTAGACGCCAAATCCCTGATGGGGGCGCTGGCCATCAGCGAGGCGGCAGATTTAAAGCTTGTGATTTATGAAAATTCTCAGAGTGAGGCGGCAGATATGATTTCGGGACTGAAAGAATTTGCGCCAAGAAGAAAAATGGATAATATAAACGGAAAGAGACGATAACAATGATGCAGGACTAAACCGGACGATGAAGTCTCGTTTGGTCCTGTATTTTTACGTCTGTTTCCACATATGCAGAACCAAAAGAATCCCTCCATAGCTGATTCCGATAAATCCAATCTGCAAAGCTGCAGACAGGAAAACAGGCAGGGATTGAAGTACACGGAAGCAGGGGACAGGGACGGAAAGCAGGCTGCGGCAGAAACCGATAGATAACAGCAGAGCAAAGACCGGTTTCAGGAAGGTTTCCCAGGGCGCCCAGGAAAAATCGGTAATACGGGCCAGGGAGCAGAGGTTTAAACAGGCCAGCAAAATCTCACTTCCCAAAAGGCCCCACAAATAAGCCAGAATCCCAAATCGGGGAATGCCAAACAGGACGAAACCCAGACGGAGCACCATGGCGGCAATATTTTGGGAAAAGGTAGTGGAGGTTTTGCCAAGGCCGTTTAAAATACTTCCCATTGTAGTAGCAAGATACATAAAGGGACAGAGCCAGGCCAGGATGGAAATATAGGTTCCCGCATTGGAATCGTGGAAGACTCCGGTTCCAAGGGAGTGGCCGTAAAGCCGGAAAATTCCCACGCAGAAAATACCCATATACATGCTGTACCGGATTGCCATGGAGATGGTATTGGAAATCCGCTCTTTATTTCCGGCAGACTGGGCCTTTGCTACTGTGGGAAGCAGAAGAACAGCCATAGAATTGGTAATGGCGGAAGGAAACAGGATAAAGGGCATGGCCATACCGGTCAGTACGCCGTATATGGAAAAGGCTTCTTCGCTGCTTAATCCAAAGGCCTGAAGACGGCTGGGAATCCAGATGGCTTCAGCGCTTCCAAGAAGGTTTAATACCAGTCGGTTTCCCATTAACGGAAGGGCCAGGGACATTAGAGGAACAATCAGAGAAAGAAACGAGGGCGGTTCATATCCGTTGGAAGAAACGGAAGAAACCGCCTTTTCGTTTTTTTGAGGCGGAAACATGCACAGGGAACAAAGCGTAAACAGGGCGGAAGCGGCTTCTCCAATGAGGTGACCCAGCACGGCCAGTTCAACCGTGATGTTCCGTCCCTGTTCCATCCAGATGTCAGCGATCAAAAAGACAAGTCCCATGCGGATTACCTGTTCGGCTACCTGGGAGAATGCCGGAACTCTGGATTTTTGCATACCATAATAGTAGCCGTTGATGCAGGCGTGAAATGCGGCAAAGGGAACAGACAGGGCAATAACCGGAAGGAGAGGAGCGCACCGTTCTTCCAGAAGGATATGGGAGGCAATCCAGTGGGAAGAATTGGCAATGCCAAAAGCCATGATTACAGAGAGAGCCATGGAGATTATCATACCGGCCTGAAAGACTTTTTTTCCCTGAACTGTATGGGCAGCTATGTATTGGGAGAGTGCAGTCTGGACAGAACCGGCACAGACAGAAAAGCAGATGCCGAATACGGGATGTACCATATTATAAAGTCCCAGACCTTCCGCTCCGATAGTTCGGGACAGGAAAATCCGATAGAAAAAGCCCAGCAGACGGCAGGCAAAACCAGTTCCGGTAAGCAGCAGGGTACCGGTTAAAAACGTGCGTTTTTGTGGGGAGAGTCGGGAAAATGTAAACATGGAACACTCCGCAGGGGAAAATTAGTATAAGATATGAAGCTGCTAGAAAGAAAATGAGGGATAATGGAAAAAAATCTGTAAAAAATATTACTATTCCTATTGAAATTATAGGAAATTAGTGTATAATAAATTTACAGGGAAACAGATGGTAAAACTTCCCTGGGAAAGGCGGTAAATGTTTTGAGTCAATTTATTTATTTAGATAATGCAGCAACTACCAAGACCAGTCAGGCAGTGGTAGACGCTATGATGCCATATTTTAATCAGTATTATGGAAACCCGTCGTCAGTATATTCTTTTTCTGATTATGGAAAAGAAGCGGTGGCGAAATCCAGAAAACAGATTGCAGATGTGCTGGGAGCAAAACCGGAGGAAATTTATTTTACAGCCGGAGGAAGTGAGTCAGATAACTGGGCGCTGATTGCTACGGCAGAAGCTTATCAGGAGAAAGGAAAGCATATCATCACTTCCAAAATCGAACATCATGCGGTTCTCCATACCTGCCAGTATCTGGAAAAGAGAGGGTTTGAGGTAACGTATTTAGATGTGGATGAATATGGTACAGTGGATCTGGAGCAGCTGAAAAAGGCCATCCGTCCGGATACCATTTTAATCTCCATTATGTTTGCCAATAACGAAATCGGGACGATTCAGCCGGTAAAGGAGATCGGGGAGATTGCAAAGTCCCATAATATTCTGTTTCATACTGACGGAGTTCAGGCATTCGGGCATGTTCCCATTGATGTAGATGAACTGAATATTGATATGTTAAGCGCCAGCGGACACAAGTTTAACGGTCCAAAGGGAATTGGATTTTTGTATATTCGTAAAGGGATTAAGACCAAATCCTTTATTCATGGAGGAGCCCAGGAGAGAAAGCGCAGGGCTGGTACGGAAAATCTGCCGGGAATTGCAGGGATCGGGGAAGCGGCAAGGCTGGCTGCAGAAACCATGAAGGAACGGCAGGAAAAAGAGACGGCAATGCGGGATTATTTGATAAACCGGATTCTGGCAGAAGTACCTTATGTAAGAGTAAACGGACACCGCACCAACCGGCTTCCAAATAATATTAATCTGTCTTTCCAGTTTATTGAGGGAGAATCCCTGCTGATTATGCTTGATATGGCGGGAATCTGTGGTTCCAGCGGTTCTGCCTGTACCTCAGGGTCACTGGACCCCTCTCATGTACTTCTGGCTATTGGGCTTCCCCACGAGATTGCCCATGGCTCCCTGAGACTGACCCTGTCCGAAGAAAACACCATGGAAGAGATGGATTACACAGCAGATAAGATTAAGGAGATTGTATCACGCCTTCGGGATATGTCTCCCTTGTATGAAGATTATATGAAAAAAACTGCGGTTTAAAAAAACGAAAAAGGAGAACTATTATGTATACAGAGAAAGTTATGGATCATTTTCAGAATCCCAGAAATGTAGGAGAACTGGAAAATCCCAGTGGAATGGGAACAGTTGGAAACGCCAAGTGCGGCGATATTATGAGAATGTATCTGGATATTGACGAGAATCAGGTGATTCAGGATGTAAAGTTTAAAACGTTTGGCTGCGGTGCAGCGGTAGCTACCAGCAGTATGGCTACAGAACTGGTAAAAGGAAAAACCGTTCAGGAGGCAATGGAAATAACCAATAAAGCTGTCTGTGAAGCACTTGACGGACTGCCGCCTGTTAAGGTACACTGTTCTTTGCTTGCAGAAGAAGCAATACATGCAGCGCTTTGGGATTATGCAGAAAAAAAGGGAATTATCATTGAAGGCCTGAAAAAACCAAAGAGTGATATCAGCGAGCACGAAGAGGAAGAAGAGTATTAAGGGCTGCGTTCCGGCAGGTTTTTATGGAAGATGACAGCCCTGACTGAAAGGCAGAGAGAATGAAGAGAGAAAAAGTCGTAGTAGGATTGTCGGGAGGAGTAGATTCTTCTGTGGCAGCCCTGCTGTTAAAGGATCGGGGATATGAAGTTATCGGGGTTACCATGAAAACCTGGGACGGAGCAGAAAGTGTCATAGAGGATGCAGAAAGGGTGGCAAATTACCTGGAAATTCCATTTCATGTACTGGATTTTCGGAAAGAATTTCAGCATTATGTAGTTGACTATTTTACGGATGAATACCTCCATGGAAGAACGCCAAATCCCTGCGTAATCTGCAACCGCCATGTGAAATGGGAAGCGCTGTTAAACAGAAGCAGGGAATTTGGGGCAGATTTAGTGGCTACTGGCCATTATGCCAGAGTGGAGAAACTGCCGTCAGGCAGATATGCAGTCCGTTCCTCTGTAACTGCGGCCAAAGACCAGACCTATGCGCTGTACAATCTTACCCAGGATCAGCTTTCCAGGACAATTATGCCTGTAGGAGAGTTTGAAAAAGAAAAAATCCGGCAGATAGCCAGAGAAGCGGGAATTCCGGTTGCGGAAAAACCGGACAGCCAGGAGATCTGTTTTATTCCGGATCAGGATTATGCAGGATTTATTCAACAGTATACCGGCAAAACGGTACAGCCAGGGAGTTTTGTAGATAAATCCGGCAATGTGATAGGGCAGCATAAAGGAATTATTCATTATACAGTAGGTCAGAGAAAGGGACTGAATCTGGCAATGGGCCATCCGGTATTCGTTACGGAAATCCGGCCGCAGACCAATGAGGTGGTCATTGGTGACAGTGAAGATGTATTTACAAAATCCCTCCTGTGTAGTAAACTGAACTGGATGGCAGCAGACGGCCTTCACGGAACCAGACAGCGTTTTCTGGCAAAAATACGCTATGCTCACAGAGGAACACTGTGTACCGTTGAGGAAGCCGGAGAAGATTGCGTACAGTGCGTATTTGACGAACCGGTACGCGCAGTGACGCCTGGTCAGGCTGTCGTATTTTATCAGGATGACTGGGTGGCAGGAGGAGGAATTATTCAATGACGAGAAAAGGAATATTATCCTGTGCAGCATTAACAGCAGCCCTGTGTATGGCGGCAGCGCTGGGCGGATGCGGTTCAGACTATCAGAAAGTAAATACATCTGCAGACAGAATGGAGAGTCTGACTCAGGAAATTCCGAATATTCAGACCAGTGAAAAAGAAACTGCTATTACAAAATTACCTTCTGAAACCTATCAGGAGACCGATGAAACGGTTTATGTAACCGGGGATCGGGTGAATCTGCGCAGAGCCGGAGGAACAGACAGTCCGGTTATCGGGCGCGTCAGCAAAGGCACAGAAATGAGACGAACCGGCATGGGCATTCAGTGGAGCCGGGTAGAATATCAGGGGCAGACCTGCTATATTTCCAGTCAGTACCTTTCTGTAAACAGGCCGGTACAGGAGACGAAACCGGATGGAAACCAGGGGCAGAATACAGATAAGGAAAATACGGCTGTCAGTGGGGACAATGCACTAGCCCAGGCAGGAGAAGTGCGTCTCAATCCAGAATGGCAGTATGCCGGATTTTCCAAGATTAATTCTGGTGCGGCTATGCTTTATAAAGCGGAAACGAATCGAAAAGACATTGTTGTCTGTGTCAATGCAGGCCATGGAACAAAGGGCGGAAGCAGCGAAAAGACCCAGTGTCATCCCGATGGAACTCCTAAAATAACCGGGGGGACTACCCAGGCCGGAGCGACAACTGCAGTGGCAGTATCCGGGGGTATGGAATTTTCTGACGGCACTCCGGAAAGCAAAGTAACTCTGGCAATGGCTTTAAAGCTAAAGGAAAAATTACTGGCTTCCGGTTATGATGTATTGATGATAAGAGAAAGCGATGATGTGCAGCTGGACAATATTGCACGCACTGTAATCGCCAATAATGCGGCAGACTGTCATATTGCGCTTCACTGGGATTCTACGGCAAAGGATAAAGGAGCGTTTTATATGAGTGTTCCAGGCGCAGCCTCTTACCGGAACATGGAACCGGTAAAATCTCACTGGCAGCAGCATAATGCCCTGGGAGAAAGCCTGATTAGCGGTCTGCGTTCTGTGGGAGTTAAGATATTTTCTAATGGAGCCATGGAGATGGATTTGACACAGACATCGTTTTCAACAGTTCCGTCTATTGATATTGAACTGGGGGACAAGGCTTCCGATCATTCCCAGCAGGCATTAGACAATCTGGCTCTGGGATTAGTAAGCGGAGTTAACCAGTATTTTGGACAGGCACAGTAAGCTTCAGGCTGATAAACAGAGGATATGGGAAAAGAAAAACAACAAACGATCAGACAAACATATGGAATTGTAATTTTAGTCAGCCTTCTGGCAGCCCTGCTGCTGGAAGGCTTTCTGGCAGTACAGTCTGTTCATCATGGAAAAAACAGTCAGGGGATGGAATTATGGCCGGGCTGTTTTTTGTATTCCAGTGGGTATGAGATATCCGGCTGCCAAAAGGGGAAAGATACTGGAGGAGAAACTATATCTCAGACAGAATACTTCAGTCAGACAGATGGCGATCCCCAGATGTATTTTGAGGCTTCCGGGATTCCTTATGGCAGAATCAGAATCCGGTTTGGAGAACCAGCAGAGGAAGAAATCCAGGGTCAGATTTACCATGCTCTGTCAGGAGAAGTCTATGTACAGAGGATTTTTATTCAAAAAGGAAGTACAGAGGCAGAAGTTAATTTGCGCTGCAGAGATTATGGACAGATGCGGATCGATCTGGACGGATCTTTTGCGCTGGAATCCATTGAGGCCTATCCGGTCGTCCCATGGAACCAGATTTCTATTTTGCGGTCAGTCAGTCAGTGGAGCCTGGGACGCTTTTTGACAGAATGGATATTGCTGCTGTCAGCTTTTATCAGTATCCAGGAGTATATCAGAAAATATAAACGGGATTCCAGACTGGATTTTTCCAAAACGGAAATGAAGGCATCCAGATTCATTTATCTGGATGTTCTGCGTACAATGGCGGCTTTTTTTGCAGTAGCCGTTCATGTAGCAGAACCGGTTATCCTGGAATATGAGAGGGGAACGGCTGTCTGGAAGATTTTATCCGGCGGTACGCTGATACTGCTGGCCTGCAATCCGCTGTTTTTAATGATTAGCGGTTCTTTGCTGGTCAAAGACAGGAACGAGACGGCGCTGGAGTTTTACCAAAAACGTTTTGGGAAAATTGCTGTTCCGCTGGTTTTGTTTTACCTTCTTTACATGGCAGCTTCCTGGACTGGAAATCTGACGGTTGTGGAGTGGATAAAACTGGCAGTACAGACGATCCTTACTGGCTCTTGCGGGATAGCCCCCCATCTCTGGCTGGTTTATGTGTTGATTATCATCTATTTTTTTGTTCCGGTTCTTCGAAAATCCGTAGGAAGACTGGGGGAAACAGGGGGAAAAAGACTATTTGCAATCATTGTTTTCCTGCTTTCCTGTGGGGCTTTCTTAAAGAGCAGAGGAATGGGGGGCAGTCTCTGGTTTAATGGAATTTTGTGGCTGGGAATTTTTGTGTCCGGTTATCTGATCCACCAGCCTTATATGCGAAAGTATGATGGACTATTCGGAATTTTTGGCCTGATGATGGCAGCCCTGTCTTACCAGGTAATGGTAAATCGGCCGGATTATAAACAGATCGTGTTTAATGGCTCTGTCCTGATTGTGGGGATTTCCTGGGCTCTGTATGCGGCAGCTGTACGGGCGGAACGAATGTTTCGCAGGGTCGCCGGAGGACTTGCATTTTTGGGAAAGCACAGCTTTTCAGTCCTTCTGGTTCACTGGCTGGTATTGTATGGGATTCTTATGAACGGCGGTATTCCCGGGCTGCAGTCCCATGGTTTGCTAATACGGCTGACTGGTACGTTTTTGGCAGTCATTCTGCTTTCTCTGACAGCGTCGGTGATAATGGATGATTTGATTCAGCCAGGACTTGAAAAGATGGTGAAGTTTCTGTGGAATAAGACAGCCGGTAAAGCCAAAGATGGGACAGTTTTTCGTAAATTGGTAAAAAACAGTTAGAAAATAGAAAGAAAATGAAAAATATACTACCCAAATCTCTGATTTTCGTGTATAATACTACAGGCAGCAATAAAAAGGAGACGTATCGAAGTGGTCGCAACGAGCTTGACTCGAAATCAAGTTGTCGGGTAACCGGCACGTGGGTTCGAATCCCACCGTCTCCGCTATAGGAAAACCCTTGTAAACAGGCGGAAAACGCTTATTTACAAGGGTTTTTGTCAAGAGTTGGGGTAAATTTATTTTTGAGATTACTTTAATGCATTGTTCGTTCCTTCTGTAAAATCATTGGTGTAAGGGCAATCGAATGCATTCAGAATGTATTCTGACCAGTTCCCCAGCATGGTTAAGCAGGCATAGAGTTCAATCTTTTCTGTATAATTTGGTGTGGTAACTTAATTATATAGGAATTGAACTCTATGCCTATTTCTTTTTTACTTTACTCCCAAGTAAAGTGTACGACCAGTGCGAAACAACTGCTGCAAAGATGGCGGGGATTGGTACTGGTTCGACGGCACCGGCGCGATGGTCAGCAATACCTGGAGAAGACGGATTCAGCAGCATGTTTGAGGGACAGATGGTTTTAAAGACGAATGGCAGAGGTGCGCTGGTAGTTGAAAATAAGTAGCAGGGCAGAGCGTATTATAGTATAATCATAACCTTACCGCCTCCTGGACTGGTACGGAAGGGACAAGTAGCGGATGAGAATATCCATGTCCATCCGCTGCGCTGAAGGATATCCTGATCCGGAATGGGAGGCTAAGTCCGGCAGGTATATAAAACCAGAATATCCCCAGGACACAGAACCGTGTCGCCATCCGGAATCAGTTCGCTGTTTTGCCGTTGAATTAAAACTACAAGGGAATTTTTGCGAATATCTGCTTCTTTTAGTTTGATTCTCGCCAGACGGCTGTCAGGCATTACCTGTACTTCACTTAGTTCAATTCCGGCGCTTCCGCTATATTCTTTGGCAGCGATAATCAGGGAATCTCCTTCTTTCAGACAGGTATCTCCCTTGGGCATAACTGCAGTCTGGTTTCGTAAAACAGCAGCAATCAGCAGGCCAGGTACCAGAGAAACGTCCTGTATCCGGCAATTAATCCAGGGATGTCCCTGTCCAAGTTCCAGGCTGATAAAGTGAACGCCGGTTTCTTCGGAGTAGTCGGTAAAGGTCTTGAGCACGTTTTCATTATTGTCCAGCATGTCCGTTTTTTTGGCAGCAAAGGGAAGGAGGCTTCCCTGAAATAAGATGGACAGCAGCACCACGCAAAAGACAATGTGAAATACCGTGTCACTGCCGTAACTGGGAGATACGGCAGCAGAGATGGCAAATACAATAGAGGCAGCACCTCGGAGACCAGACCAGGAGACCAGAAGTTTCTGGCGGTTTGGGGATTGAAAGGGAGCCAGAAGCAGAAATACAGCTGCTGGCCGCGCAATAAAGCTTAAAAAGAGAGAGGTCAAAAGAGCAGGCAGAAAATAGTTTCCCAGCTGGGAAGGAAAGACCAGAAGTCCCAGAAGGAAAAAAATAAGCATCTGCATCATGCCGTTTAAGGCATCAAAAAAGTTGACCAGCCCTTTTTTTCCGGGAATATCCTGATTCCCCAGAAGAATTCCGGCCAGATAGGCGCTTAAATAGCCATTTCCGCCAAGTACCGAGGGAATGGCATAAGAAGCCAGGGCAACTCCGGCCAGAAAGACGGAATCCAGACCATTTTCTCCAAAGTGTACCCGTTTCATGATGATTCCTGCTGCCCATGCAATCAAAAGGCCGGCAGAAATTCCGACAAAAATCTGGGAGAATACGGACATCAGAATCTGGGACGGAGATAAGGAACCGCCCATGGCAGAGAGAACGATCATAGTCAGCATATAGGCAAAGGGATCGTTGCTTCCGCTTTCAATTTCCAGCATGGAAGCAGTTCCGTATCTGAGATTCAGCCGCTGGGAACGGAGAATGGAAAATACCGAGGCAGCGTCTGTAGATCCAAGAACCGCGCCTATTAACAGTCCTTCCAGCAAAGGAAGATTTAATACATAATAGCAGAAAAGTCCGGTAAGGCCGGCGGTAATCAGAACGCCAAAGGTACTGAGCAGAATGGACTGAAATGCGACAGGGCGTGCGGCATTCCAGTTTGTGCCAAATCCGCCGTAAAACATAATGATAACCAGTTAGCAGAACAAATCTGTTCCGCTAACTGGTAATTGGCAAATTCAATTTTAAAAATGCCATCCGATCCAAACAGCATTCCCAGGGCGATAAAAATAAAGAGGGTCGGGATGCCAAGACGGCGGGACAGGCGGCTTCCGGCAATACAGGCAAAAATGGCAGAAGAGCTGAGAAGCAGCAGAAAATTCATAAGAGGGTCCTCCTTCAACAGACAGGGCCGGCAGTAACAAGTTTAGTATAACATGGGAAACCGTGAAAAAAATAAAGATTGTGTTAAAATAAATGCGGTAAAACAAAATAACTGCTTTACCGCATCAGATGCAGACCTGTGATGGCAGGCTATAAATGCAAAACATTGATCAGCAGAATCCATGCCAGTCCGTAATAGGAAATTACAGCGACCAGGTCATTAATTGTAGTGATGAGGGGACCTGACGCAACAGCAGGGTCTACATGAATTTTTTTAAATATAAGCGGAACAATGGTTCCGGAAAGGCTGGAAAGAAGCATCGCAGCTAACAGCGCAGCGCCGGTACAAAAAGAAACGGAAAAAGACAGCAGCAGAGTCTGACCTTTGATTACGACCAGAAACAGTCCGATAAACAGAAAGGACAGGGCACCTAAGATCATGCCGTTTACCAGGCCTACCCGTGCTTCTTTGCCAATTAAACGGGCCTGCTGGCGTCCGTTAATATTTTCATCCATTAATACACGGATGGTAACGGCAAGGGACTGGGTTCCAACATTTCCGGCCATATCCAGGACAAGGGACTGGAATGCGATAATCAGCGGAAGACTGGCGATCACTCCCTCAAAAATACCTACTACACTTGATACAATTAGCCCTAATCCCAGAAGGATAATTAACCAGGGGAGACGCTTTTTAATACTTTGTTTCAAGGGCTCATTCAGATCCTCTTCCGAAGACAGACCAGCCAGCTTTGCATAATCATCTCCTAATTCTTCATCAACCAGTTCAGTAATATCCTGGGAGATCAGGACGCCCTGAAGCTTGTTGTCAGAATCCAGAACCGGTATGGAATCTTCGGAATAATCAACCAGACGGCTGATACAGTCTTCAATCTGTTCACTGGCATACACGTAAGGATAAGAGGTCATGGTAATGGAACTAAGATCCACATCTCTTCGTGCAATAATTAATTCTTTTAAATCAATAGCGCCAAGATAGGTATGTTCCTCGTCAATTACGTACAGAGTGGAAATGTTATCATTTTCTGCTGCCTGTTCAATGAGGGAATGCATGGCCTGGCGAATATCCGTATTGGCCTGGATTGCAATATAGTTGGTGCTCATCCGGCTGCCAATCTCATCCTCATCAAAAGAACTCAGAAGAGAGATTTCCCGTCTGGTATCCTCGTCCATCAAATCCAGCAGAATCGAACGTTCCTGTTTTTCTAATTGACGAAGGTAGTCAACCGCTGTGGAAGGCTCAAACAGCAGCAATACCTTGACACGTGTTTTAATACCAAGTTCGTTGATATAGGAATTCATATTTTCTGAGTATTCCAAAACACTTGCCAGAGTATCAGTATCTAAAATCCGGTAAAGCCGTCCGCGCTCATCTCTGTTTAAAAGGTCTAACGCAGCAGCAATATCATTTTCGTGGTAAGTAGAAAGTTTTTCCTGCTTTAGCTTTGGAGCAAGATTGCTGCGGAGAACGTCAATAATTTCCGCTTTGTAATCGGGATGCTGTACAGGTACGATATTTTCAGTTAAAACATCATTGTTTCCAGAGTTTTTAATCATCATGGTCATTGGTCTGTTCCTCCGTTACTCATCAAAACTTCAGGAATGGGATTCCTGTACTGAAAGACAGGCAGGCAGACAGAATGTAAAAAAGGGCATAAAAATACCATTGCCGATTATAGTTACATCTGTGCCGCATATGTCCTGATGCAGCGCAGTTATAGAAACAAGGCAATGGTTTTCCTATTATAAGAATATGAGGCCAGCAGGCCGCAAGTATCTATTGTAAAAAGAATCAGACTATGAACGGTATGCAGCCGTCCACATCCTGATCATACAGGAAAACCAAGCTGTTACTTCGACTACAACTACTGCCGTCCATAATTTCACCTCACTTTAAAACGTTATTTTAGCCTGATTATTATAGCATAGAATACTATATGGATGCAAGCCTGATTTTAGATTCTGAAATTAACGAAATTTAGACATAGTATTTTTGGCAGTTTTATGATACTATTACAGTATGAAATAAAATTACACAGAGAATGGAGTGCGTGAAATGAACAATCGAAGCGTTCTGGATATGATTTGTGCATCTTATGAGCGGTTTTTTGATGCGGAAAAGAAGATCGCAGATTATATTTTAAATCACAAGAAGGAAGCGGTGGAGATGACGGTTGCGGAACTGGCAAAAGCCAGCGGTACCAGTGATGCTACGGTTTCCCGTTTTTGCCGCCGCTGTGGGTTTAAGGGGTACCAAAATTTAAAACTGGCACTGGCAAAGGAGATTATGGAAGAAGAGAGGGACAGTCTTCAGGTATCTAATGAGATTGACAGAGCCAATCTTCCACAGACGCTTCAAAATATTTTAGCCAATAAGATGGCGGAGATGACAGGAACCGTCGGAATGATGGAGCCGGACAATCTGGAAACGATACTGAAAATTTTGGAAAATGCCCGTATAATCCAGTTTGTCGCAGTTGGAAATACCATTCCGGTGGCAATGGACGGGGCTTTTAAATTTAATCAGCTGGGACTTTGCTCAGCCTGTAGTGAAATTTGGGAAGCCCAGATGGCGTATACTTACAATTTAGGGCCTCAGGATGTGGTCCTGATTATTTCAAACTCAGGTACTTCCAGACGTCTTCTGACTTTGGCAGAGGGCGCCCACGAAAACGGGGCCAGGGTAATTGTGATTACTAATAATGCCTCGTCCCCGCTGGCTCTGGTCAGCGATTATCGAATCATTACTGCAACAAGGGAGAAGCTGCTGACAGGAGAGTTCTGGTTTTCGCGGATACCGGCCATGCTGGTTATTGAGACACTGTATCTGTTGTTATTTGTCAGCAGAAAAAATGCGGCAGCCCATATACGGCGCCATGAAAATACAATTCGTCCGGACAAACAGGTGTGAGCCTGTTTGTTTTTTTGATTTTGCAGGGGGAAAAATAACTTGTAAGAAATAAAATTTCTTTTAAAATGATATTGACGAAATAAAATATCTATGTTATGATTCAATCAGATGATGAAACAAAATTTCTTAGAAGGTGAGGGGGAAGATAGAAATGATTTATACAGTAACCTTTAATCCGGCTTTGGATTATGTGATCCGGGTAAAGGACTTTACACTGGGAGAGGTAAACAGGACTTATAGTGAGCAGATTTTTTATGGAGGAAAGGGAATTAATGTATCTGCTGTTCTGGCGGCTCTGGGAGTAAAAAGTACGGCTTTGGGCTTTGTGGCAGGATTTACCGGAGAGGAAATTGAGAGAGGAGTAAAAACGTTAGGATTTTCTTCTGATTTTATCCATGTAAAGGAAGGAATGTCGCGGATTAATGTAAAGCTAAAGTCAAATGAGGAAAGCGAAATTAACGGCATGGGGCCGGTGATTGCCAGAGAGGATGTAGAGGCATTGTTTGTCAGGCTGGATAAACTCAGGGAGGGAGACAGTCTGGTTCTGTCAGGCAGTATACCGGCATCTATAGATGACCGGATTTATGAGACGATTATGGAACGGCTTTCAGACAGAAAGATTTCAATTACAGTAGATGCGGAAAAGAGACTTCTTTTAAATGTATTAAAATATCATCCGTTTCTTATAAAGCCTAATAATCATGAACTGGGAGAGATGTTTGGGGTAAAACTCCGGGATCAGAAGGAAGTTGAAGTATATGCAAGACGCCTTCAGGAACTGGGAGCGAGGAATGTGCTGGTTTCCATGGCAGGCGACGGCGCACTGCTGATAACAGAAACAGGGAAGACGTATTATCAGGAAGCTGCCAGAGGAAGTGTGAAAAACTCGGTTGGAGCCGGAGATTCCATGGTGGCTGGATTTTTAGCCGGATATCTGCAGAACGGGGATTTTGCCCACGCATTAAAACTGGGAACGGCATCCGGCGGAGCCACAGCTTTTTCAGACGGACTGGCATCCAGGAAAGAAATCTGGACTCTGTACGAAACACTGCAGGCGAAATAGGGAGGAAATGATTATGAGAATTACAGAATTATTAAAAAAGGAAAGCATTGAACTTGGTGTCACGCTGGATTCCAAAGAGGCTGCCATCGACAGGCTGGCAGAACTGATGGAAGCAGGAGGGCGGTTAAAGGATCGGGCCGGTTATAAAGAAGGAATCCTGGCCAGAGAAGCCCAGGGAAGTACAGCGGTTGGGGATGGAATTGCCATTCCCCATGCCAAGGTAGAGGCGGTAAAGGAACCTGGACTGGCGGCCGTTACTGTACCGGCAGGTGTGGATTATGAGGCATTTGACGGTTCACTGGCCAATCTGATTTTTATGATTGCGGCTCCTGCAGATGGTGCAGACGTTCATTTGGAAGCGCTGGCCAGATTATCGACACTCCTTATGGCTCCCGGATTTAAAGACAGCCTGCTGGCAGCATCCAGTAAAGAGGAGTTTCTTCAAATTATTGATGACGCAGAAAATGAAAAGTTTCAGGAAGAACACAAGAGTCAGAAGCCAGAGTTTCAAAATGTACAGTCTCAGGGAAAAACAGAATCGTCTGGTTACCAGATTCTTGCCGTGACCGCATGTCCTACGGGAATTGCCCATACTTATATGGCAGCAGAAAATCTGGAATCTACAGCAAAGAAAATGGGAGTTTCCTTAAAAGCGGAGACAGACGGTTCTGGCGGCGCCCAAAATGTTTTGACTCCAGAAGAAATTAAAAATGCCAAAGCAATTATTGTAGCGGCTGACAGAGAGATTGAGATGGCCAGATTTGATGGAAAACCGGTTATTCAGGTTCCGGTTGCCGACGGTATCCATAAAGCCGAAGGGCTGATTGAAAAAGCAATGTCCGGCCAGGTTCCTGTGTATCACCATGCAGGCGGATCCGACAGTGACGTTTCGAAAACAGGCGCCACAGACAGTCTGGGAAGACGGATTTACAAGCATTTAATGAACGGCGTATCCCATATGCTGCCGTTTGTAATCGGCGGAGGCATTCTGATAGCCCTGGCATTCCTCTTTGATGATTACACAATGGATCCTTCTAATTTTGGTAAAAATACTCCGTTGGCTGCATATTTAAAGACCATTGGTGAACAGGCCTTTGGCATGATGCTTCCGGTTTTGTCCGGTTATATTGCCATGAGTATTGCAGATCGTCCTGGTCTGGCAGTGGGATTTGTATCCGGTCTGGTTGCGAAAATGGGTATGACCTTTGCAAATCCGGAAGGAGGAGCAGTTAATGCAGGATTTCTGGGAGCGTTATTTGCAGGATTTGCAGCCGGTTATATTGTAACAGGATTAAGAAAACTGTTCTCCAGACTTCCAAAATCCCTGGAAGGAATTAAGCCGGTGCTCCTGTATCCGGTTCTTGGAATCTTCCTTGGCGCAGTACTCACTACATTTATTAACCCGTTTATGGGAATGATTAATGACGGACTTACCGGATTTTTAAATGGCATGGGCGGGGCAAGCCGTGTGGTTCTTGGAATGGTAGTAGCCGGCATGATGGCCATTGATATGGGCGGCCCGTTTAACAAGGCAGCGTATGTATTTGGAACTGCCCAGCTGGCAGAAGGGAACTTTGAGGTTATGGCAGCTGTTATGGCAGGCGGTATGGTTCCTCCGATTGCCATTGCCCTGTGTACAACCTGTTTCAAACGTAAATTCACCAAAAAAGAGTGTCAGTCCGGCATTGTAAACTATATTATGGGACTGTCTTTTATTACGGAGGGAGCCATCCCGTTTGCAGCATCCGATCCATTAAGAATTATCCCTTCCTGTGCGATTGGTTCTGCAATTGCAGGCGGATTGTCTATGTTTTTTGGATGTACGTTAAGAGCGCCTCACGGCGGTATGTTTGTACTTCCTACCATCGGAAATCCATTTGGATATCTGGCAGCAGTAGCAATCGGATCGGCAGCAGGCTGTGTAATATTAAGCCTGTTAAAGAAAAATCTTGATGAAGCAGACCGGTAAATTCCGTATGAAACACCAGTAAGGAAAAGAGCCTGTGTTCTGGGTACATATCACCAGTTCAGAGGCTCTTTTCGGCGTTTATTGGGGCTGTGTTTCTGTCTGCTCCAGTTTTTTCAGGGCAATGCAGAAAAATAACAGTCCGGCACAGGGGATAATATTGGAAGCCATTCCCATTTTAATGCCTCCATATTCGGAAATGATTCCAATGAGCCAGGGCATCAGGATAGCTCCGCTGCTGGCAGCTGGAAGCATTATGCCCATACTGGTAACGCTGGTCATGCGTCCGGCGCTGGCAACTGCCGTAGGATTCAGACCTGCCATAGAAAAAGCAAAAGCAAACAGCAGCAAAATGGCAATAATCTGGGTGTTGGCGGCCATGAGCCCAATATAAAAGATGATGCATCCCACAGACATTTTAATCATGGAAGAAGCAGCGTGTTGAACTGGAAAAACAAAGGCAATCAGCATTCTGGCGATTAAGGTGGCAGTCCACATTACAGTTACCGTATAGGTGCTTAAGGTTCCGGACAGAATCCCGCTTCCTTTAAAATAGGTAACCATCCACCCGGTAACACTGGTTTCCGCAGCATTTTGGCAGAAAAGCAGACCGGTCAGAAGCCAGAATTTCCAGCTTTTTAAAAAACTCCAATCCACAGAACCATCTTTTTGCTGGGAACGGGTTTTTAACGATACAGAGGAAAAAGAAAGCCATAGTGCCAGACCGCAGCCGGCCAGTACAAACATAGGGAACTGGCTGCCTGCTTTCGCAGCAGCAGCAATCAAAAAGGGACATAATAAAGCTCCGAACGCATAGCAGCTATGCATAAGATTCATGCCTTTAGTTCCATTTTCCGAGTTATCCCGTACCAGTATGGTACAGATATTAATGGTACTTCCCTTGGCTACTCCTGTAAGAAAGAAAGCCAGCATTAACAGGGCCATCCAGGAAGAAAGTCCCATAATCAGGTAACCTGCAAAATATCCGGCTGTCAGGATTAATATGGTTTTTTTCAGGCCGATTTTAGAAGGCAGGACTCCGGCGGCAAAACCTGCTGACAGGTTCCCGATACTCATGAGAGATAAAAGAGTTCCGGTCATTCCATAGTCAAATCCATATAGTTCCTGAAGCAGACTGACCACCACACCGCTGCTGATAGCACAGATTCCGCTTATGAAAAAAGCGAAAAAGCCAGTGTTCCGTTGTTTTGCAGAAACTGCATCTGATTTCATTTCCATACTCATACACCATCCTTTGCTGCTGTTATTTATGTGAAAAATTTCAATTATATAAAAAACTGCATTTTTCGATTATATAATAAAATCAGAAGATTTAACAGGCTTTTTCGAGGATTTCCATGTATTTTCTTGTACAGGAGATAAAAAGGTGCTATAGTAAGCATCAGCAGAATGGACAGGAGGAATGATTTTATGTATCAATGCTGTATCTTTGATTTAGACGGAACATTGTTAAATACAGTAAAAGCGCTTCAAAAAGCAACCAATTTAACAATGGAAAGATTTGGACTGGGACAACTTTCCGAAGAACAGATTAAAAGCATTGTGGGTGACGGATACAAGACCCAGATGGAACGGGCCCTGAAATTGTGCGGAGACAAGGATCTGATCCATTATGAAGAAGCCTTGCCGGCATATATGGAGATTTTTGGGAAACACTGCATGTATCAGGTTGCGCCTTATGACGGGATTGTGCCTCTTTTGCAGAAAATCAGGGAGAAGGGGCTGAAAACGGCTGTATTTTCCAATAAACCTCATGTTCAGACCGTAGAAAATATTAAGGGACTGTTTGGAACGGATGTTTTCGATATAGTTCGGGGACAGCAGGAAGGAATTCCCAAAAAACCGGCTCCGGATGGTGTATTTCGTATTATGGAGGAACTGGGTGTGAAGCCGGAAGAGTGCCTGTATTTTGGAGACACCGGTACTGATATGCAGACAGGGAAAAATGCAGGTCTGGATACGGTAGGTGTGTTATGGGGATTTCGGGGACGTGAAGAACTGGAATCCTATTCTCCCAGGTATCTGATTGAAAAGCCGGAAGAAGCCATCAGGATTATCAGCAGAGGATAAAAGACCTGCAGCAGTAAAAGAAGCCGCGGTTCTTTATGATTGATATCCGAATGGTTTGGGAGTATAATAAGCAGCAGCGCCCCTGAAAGATCGGGGAAGAGTCTTGCTTGACGGAGAAAATTATGGAAAAAAGAACATTACCCAGATGCCAGTTATCCCAGACCCAGTTTATCGCGTATGGGTTTCTGGTAATGATTTTAGCGGGGACGCTGCTGCTGATGCTGCCGATATCCAGCAGAGCCGGAGAAAGTCAGGGATTTTTAGACTGTCTGTTTACGGCTGTCAGCGCTTCCTGTGTTACTGGTTTGGTGATAGCGGATACCTGGAGCAACTGGACGGTATTTGGCCAGCTGGTCATTTTGACCATGCTCCAGATTGGCGGACTGGGATTTATTACAATTGGTGTATTTATTTCGATTATTTTAAGGAGAAAAATCGGTCTGAAAGAGAGAGGACTGATGCAGGAAAGCGTCAACACCCTTCAGATCAGCGGCGTTGTAAAGCTGGCCCGGAAAATTATTTTCGGCACAGCCCTGATTGAGGGAATTGGTGCAGTACTGCTGTCGGCCCGGTTTATTCCACGTTTTGGAGTGGTAAGAGGTATTTATTACGGGATTTTTCATTCCATCTCTGCTTTCTGCAATGCAGGCTTTGACCTGATGGGATGTGATACCCCATATATGTCTCTGGTGGGATACAGTGGGGACTGGCTGGTCAATTTTGTAATTATGTCCCTCATTGTAATCGGCGGCTTAGGCTTTATTGTGTGGGATGATTTAAGCAGGAAGGGCTTCCATTTCAGATCCTATATGCTTCATACCAAGATTGTCGTGTTAACTACGCTGGCTCTGATTTTTGGCGGCGCTTTGCTGATTGGAATTTCAGAGAGAGACAACCTGATGGCAGATATGGGAATGGGAGAGAGGATTCTTACGTCTCTGTTTGCATCGGTTACCGCAAGGACGGCTGGATTTAATACCATTGACATTGCATCCATGCGTCCGGCCAGCAAATTGCTGACGATTTTTCTGATGTTCATTGGGGGAAGCCCTGGGTCTACTGCTGGCGGGGTCAAAACCACTACGGTGATTGTCCTTTTGCTGTATCTGGGTTCTACTATTAAACGAACCCACGGTGTAAATATTTTTGGACGCCGTCTGGAAGAAGATTCTATTATGCGGGCAAGCTGCATCTGCACCATCAACCTGGTGCTGGCACTGACGGTTGCCACGGTTATATTAATGATGCAGAACCTGGATGCAATGGACGTTCTTCTGGAAACATTTTCTGCCATAGGAACCGTAGGCATGTCTTCTGGAATTACCAGAGAGTTGAGCGCATTTTCAAGGGTAATGATTATTCTGCTGATGTACTGCGGACGAATCGGCAGTTTATCCTTTGCCCTGACCTTTACGCAAAATATGAAACTGGCAAAGGTTCGTCTTCCGGAAGAGAAGATCACCATAGGATAACGGGAGGAAAACATGAAATCAATTTTGATTATTGGAATGGGACGTTTTGGCAATCATTTATGTAAGTATCTGGCAGAACTGGGCAATCAGATTATGATTGTGGATCAGGAAGAAGAGAGGCTGGAAGCAATGCTCCCTTATGTGATCAGTGCCAAGATTGGCGACTGTACCAATGAATCGGTATTGAAAAGTCTGGGGATTTCTAATTTTGATATATGCTTTATCTGTATTGGAACGAATTTTCAGAGCAGTCTGGAGATTACCAGCATGGTAAAGGAACTGGGGGCAAAATGGGTGGTCAGCAAGGCTACCAGGGACATTCATGCCAAGTTTCTGCTGAGAAACGGAGCAGATGAAGTGGTCTATCCGGATCGGGATCTGGCAGAAAAGATTGCAGTCCGTTACAGCGCCAACCATGTGTTTGATTACATTGAACTGACCGATGAATTTTCTATTTATGAGATTCCGCCTCTGGCAGAATGGGTGGGAAAGAGTATTAAGGAACTGAGTATCCGGAACCGGTATAAAATTAATATTCTGGCTACCAAGGAAGATGGAGAAGCCAAGCTGATGCCTGGAGCGGATTACGTGATTCAGGCGAATGAGCATTTGATGATTATCGGACGAAAGTCTGATGTAGATAAATTATTAGAGAAGATATAGAATCGACAGGAGGAAGATTGGTTATGACAAAGATTGATATTATTTCCGGCTTTTTAGGAGCAGGAAAGACTACATTTATTAAAAAGCTGTTAGAAGAAGCCATTGCAGGCGAGCAGGTGGTTCTGATTGAAAACGAATTTGGCGAGATTGGCATTGACGGCGGATTTTTAAAGGATTCCGGCATTGAAATCCGGGAGATGAATTCCGGCTGCATCTGCTGCTCCTTAGTAGGAGACTTTGGCGCTTCCCTGGCAGAGGTATTAAAGACCTATAAGCCGGATCGGGTTATCATCGAGCCGTCTGGTGTTGGAAAGCTGTCTGATGTAATGAAAGCTGTCAGAGACGTTTCTGCTGACATGGATGTGATTTTAAACAGCGCCGTTACCATTGTAGATGCTGCAAAGTGCAAGATGTATATGAAGAACTTCGGCGAGTTCTTTAATAACCAGATTGAAAATGCTGGAACCATTGTTCTTAGCCGTACTGATGTGGCAGATGAGAAAAAGGTAGAGACTGCGGCTGCCATGATCCGCGAACACAACGCAAAGGCATCCATTGTGACAACCCCATGTGCCCAGCTGACAGGAGCCCAGTTGTTAGAGATTATTGAAAAACCAGATACCATGATGGAGGATCTGATGAAGGAAGTAGAAGCCAGTCATCATGAGCATGAACATCATCATGACCACGGCGAAGGATGCACCTGCGGCTGTCATGATCACCACCACGATCATCATGCAGATGAAGT
>URUX01000005.1 GCA_900551135.1 uncultured Clostridium sp. | reverse complement strand
TGACCTCTGCCTGACTGATGCCCCAGGCTTCTCCGCCCAGAGTTTCTATCAGTTCCTGACCTGCCAGAAAACCTCCCGCATTGTTCCAGTGAGTGTCCGTTTTATAATACCACTGATAAGACTTGTCTTCAAAGCATTCTTTCGGATATACAACAGGAATCTTTGTATTTGCTCTCAGATAATCTGCTAAAACATCCATCCGGTTTCTCTCATTTACCATGGTAATATACTCCGGCATATATTCTCTGTAAATCCGCTCTTTGTTCGGAGCAAGCAGTACCACAAATTCGATTCCCTGTTCTTCCAAACTGGCATCAATCCCGTTTAAAAGCCCTGCCACTGTCTGATGCCACTCTTCACTCCTTCCTCCCAGACCGCGAAAATCTTCGGTACTGTTTTGTCCGGCATAAAAAAGCCATCCATTCTTCCCCAGCGTAATGGCAGGCGTATCTGTAGAATGAAATAAATGGTAATCCAGTTTTGCATTAAAGGCTACCTGCTCATCCCGAAACGGTGCGTGGTCATTAATATAGGTTTCCACCTGGCCTCCAACCTGATCCAAATTGTCCATGGTAACGGAAGCAGGAAAGGTTTCCAGCATTCTCTGTTCTGCATCGCTGTAGGTTTCTGCGCGTCCTGTCAGCCCCTCTGCCGTAATCCAGATTCCGGGGACTCCCAAAAACAGAAGGAACAGCCCCAGCATTATTTTTTTCATGTTGTTTTCCTCCTGTCTTAAAAACGAAAATAAATAAACGGATTGTAGGTACTGCTGACTAAAAGCAGCATGGAATACCCAAAAATGCCTGCCATAGCCGCTATATCCAGAATCCCTATTTTCTCTTCGTCATACAGTCTGGCCTTCAGTCCGGGGAATGCCGCCTGCAACGGGCCGCACAGCAGAATACCTGCCGCTGCCAGCGTCACCGTCTTTTGGGTAATATAAAACTGAACCGGGTACAGCCCGGCACAGGGAATAAACATATTTTTCAATAAAACCAAAATTCCTCTCATACTGGTGACGCGGAACATCAGCCAGCCTATCACTACCAAAAACATCGTTCCCAGCCAGCCTGGCTTTTTACCGGTTATTCGTTCCAGCACAATCAAAATACCGTAGTAAATCCCCCAAAATACAAAGTTCAGCGATGCTCCATGCCACAGCCCTGTCAGGCAGAACACGATAAATAAATTGAGGCAGGTTCTGTTTTTTCCCTTGCGGTTGCCGCCCAAAGGAATGTATACATATTCCCGAAACCAGGTAGACAGAGAAATGTGCCAGCGGCGCCAAAACTCTGTAACAGATTTGGAAAGGTAGGGATAATTAAAGTTCTCCATAAACCGAAATCCAAACATTCTCCCCAGACCAATTGCCATATCCGAATATCCGGAAAAATCAAAATAAATCTGGAGTGTATACAGCCCTACCGCCCACCATGCCAAAGCTGTCCCAATGTGTTCAAAAGGAAGGCCGTAAATCTGATCCGCAGCCAGCGCCATAGAGTTTGAAATAATCACCTTTTTTCCTAATCCATAGCAAAACCGTTTAATCCCATAACAAAATCCGGACAAATCTGTCTTTCTGTCTGTCAGCTGTCTCTCAATATCATGGTATTTTACGATAGGGCCGGCAATTAGCTGTGGAAAAAACGAAATATAAAGGGCCAGATTCCACAAATTTTTCTGCGCCTTATTTTCCCCTCTCCATACGTCAACGACATAAGACATGGCCTGAAATGTATAAAAGGAAATCCCGATAGGCAGGGCAATGTCCCTGTATGCCAGCACTTCTCCTCCCAGCAGACGATTGCCAAGCTGCATGAAAAAATTGAAATACTTAAAGTATCCCAGCAGACACAAATTGACAGCTGCACAGAACCACAGCAGCCCTGTCTGCAGTTTTCGATTTCCTCGCATTTTATCAATCGCAAGACCAAATATATAATTCAGGCAGATGGAAACTGCCATTAAAACAATGTATCTCGGCTCTCCCCAAGCGTAAAAGAACAGGCTGAACAACAAAAGAACCGTATTTTTTATCTTCAATCCAGGAACTGCAAAATACAGCAAAAAGACCAAAGGCAGGAAAAACCATAAGAATACCTGTGAACTAAAAAGCATTGAATACCACCTTTTCCAATTTGGATTTTATCGCTACTACTATAACACAGGGAGAACGAGTTTACAACGAAAAACGGCGCAGCCCCTCTTTTCCAGACAACCGTTCAGCCCGACGCTTCTAGTCCGCTGTAAGCAGGCAAGAAGATGCATAAGCTGAACGATTACGTTTTAAAAGGTCTGCGCCATCTCATTTAAACTGCTGACTAAACCGGTATGGATGTTTACAATAACTCTGTCTGTTCCTCCACATCCACCTCAATCCGAAACTGGCTGATAATTGCCTCATAACAGGCTTCGCACAAATCAAAATGATGTACCTCTCCGTCCTTCTCCGAAAAATAATCCCATGGGTGATCCACCATCATGACGCCCTCTCGGACAATTCCATCTTTTACAATCAGCTTTTTTCCGCAGCAGTTGCATACGACTGTTTCCAGCTGCCCGTTCTTTGAGTATTTTCTCATAACATTATTCACCTTTCCTCCAAAATCGGTACTTTTTGAATTCTTCTCCATTATATATACAAACAGGTCGATTTTAAGTGGAAAATGTTTCAAATATCCCGCTTCCACATAATGACTGCATCTTCCACAGGATGGCGGTAATACTCTTTCCGGACGGCTTCTTCCTGAAAACCACAGGATTTATAAAGGTTTCTGGCCGCCTCGTTTCCGGATCTCACTTCCAGAGTCAGGGCATACCCCTTCTGCCCTTTGGCAAACGCTTCCATTGTTTCCATCAACTCCCTGGCTGCCCCCTGTCTTCTGGCCTGGGGAACCACTCCAATCCGCTGGATTTCCCCTTCTCCTGCAATAAAGCTGAAAACTCCGTAACCGATTACCAGTCCGTCCTGATTTTCCGCAGCCCAGAAATGATTCCAGGGATTTTTAAAACTGTCCTGCAAAAGCCTTTCTGACCAGGGATCTGAAAAACAAATCTGCTCTATTTTTGCAACAGCCGAGATATCATCCAGTCTCATGGGACGAATCATTTTCCTTCCTCCAGACGGTTAAACTTACAGGGCTGGTTTCCTCCGTCTCCTGCCAACAGTTCTTTTCCTTCTCTCTCCCGTTCAGCCTGGGATTTCCGCAGATAATCAGGGGCATGATCCTTTGCGTCCTCTGTCTTTCCTTCTTTCATATAAAGAGCTCCCAGGGCTGCCACAGATGCTGCCCTCTGGCGGTTCATCTGGGGAGGTGCAAACTGGAACGGCACTGTCACTTTTTCCTGAATCAGCTTTTGAAACACCGGAACACCATCTCCCAAAAAGATCACCCGCTCACCCATAGATGACCGGCTGGTTTTTCTCGTTTAATTCCTCAATCAGTTCTCCCATATCCATGGCACACTGAGGTTTTACAACCGTTAAGCTGCTTTTCACCTGATACACTCCGGTATACACCTGGTTCCTTCTTGCATCCATAATAGGACAGATGAGAGCTTCGGTTCCCCAAAGATTATATGCCATGGCATCTAAAGTAGGCACATGGATCAAAGGCTTTTTAAGAGCCAGCCCCAATCCCTTTGCCGTAGCGGATCCAATCCTCAGACCTGTAAAAGATCCAGGCCCTCCCGATACTGCTATTCCGTCTACCGTTTCCAAATCCAGTTCCAGCATCCTGGTCAGTTCATCCAGCATAGGAAGCAGGGTCTGGGAATGGGTCTTTTTATAATTCATCGTATATTCTCCAGTCAGCACTCCGTCTGTGACAATGGCCACACTTGCTACCAGAGAAGAACTTTCAATTCCCAATATTCTCATGGCTTTCCTCCACGCCGCTCTCCGGCGGCAGTCATTCGATTCGCAGCAGTTCCGCCGTTCATCTTCTATTCTATAGTGATTTTCCGATAATCGAACCCCTTATCCAAGTCTTTTTCAATGGTAATCGTGATTACATCATCTGGCAGAATCTCCTGAATCAGTTCCGACCACTCAATAAGGCTGACTCCATCCCCGTAAAAGCAGTCATCATAGCCGATTTCATCCATTTCACTGACGTCTCCGATCCGGTACACATCGAAATGGTAAAAAGGCAGCCGTCCATCTTCATATTCCTGAAGGATGGTAAACGTAGGACTATTGACCGGTTCTTCTATACCAAGGCCCTCAGCAAACCCCTGTGTAAACACGGTTTTTCCCACTCCCAGATCTCCGTTTAAGCAGATAACCTGGCCAGGTTCCGCCTTTTTTCCCATTTCCTTTCCCAGATCAAACGTCTCTCTGGGACCATACGTTTCTTTTATCATAGCACTCTCCATCATATATGTTTACAGCGGGATTTCGGCATTTTTTCCTTAAAATACGCCTTCAGTTTTTCTTCTTTCTCTCCTGCTACAGACTTTGGAAGCAAGAAGGCATGAATCCTGTCTTTATAAAGGATAAACTGCCATTTATTCCCCACAATCTGATACATGGCCTCCCAGGGAATGGTACCGGTCTGGCCGTCCTGCTCCACCGTTACTCCATCGTCACCAAAGGAAAGAATCATCGGCTCTTTTACTGCCGGAGCCTGTGCCTGACGCTTGGCTTTTAAATAGAGAGTACCCGGCTGCCATACAGTAAACATCAGCACACACATCACCAGAAGCACCCGATAAGGTCCGCTTACGGATGCCCACTGGGTAATCAGCAGGTACACCGCTGCAATGGTAAACAGCGCATTAAATACGCCTAAATATCCCTTATTGGCATGGTACATGGAAAATTTCCACAGTTCCATCGCATTAAGAGTTACCGGAAAAGAAAATACCGGCGGTTTGGCAGGCGCCTCACATTGGGCAGCCTGGCTCTTCGTTTCTTCCATATCCTGACCTCCTGACTGAAATCAATGTAACAGTTCTTTCAACGCTTTTTTCTGTCAGAATCTCCGCATGGCTGAACTGTTATAAATTAATTCCTATAATTTCATAGAAAGGGAAATTCTCTTTTTATTTAAGTCTACAGACAGCACCTTGACTTCTACCACATCTCCAACGCTGACCGCTTCCAGCGGATGCTTGATATACCGTTCTGTCATCTGGGAGATGTGTACCAGACCGTCCTGGTGAACGCCAATGTCTACAAAAGCGCCAAAGTCGATTACATTTCTTACCGTTCCCTTTAAAATCATGCCAGGGGTTAAATCCTTCATATCCAGCACATCGGTCCGCAGGATTGGCTTTGGCATCTCATCGCGGGGATCTCTGGCCGGTTTTTCCAGTTCCTTTGCAATATCAAGCAGGGTGATCTCACCGATTCCCAGTTCTTTGGAAAGTTTGTCCGGATTGGTAATCTTCCTGCTGATGCCCTTTAAACCGCCGGATAAAATCTGTTTCGGTTCATAGCCCAGACTGGTCAGCAGCTTTTCTGCCGCCTGATAGCTTTCCGGATG
Organism: uncultured Clostridium sp.; assembly: GCA_900551135.1. GTDB lineage: Bacteria > Bacillota > Clostridia > Lachnospirales > Lachnospiraceae > UMGS1370. The sequence continues at coordinate 26,841 of URUX01000005.1, read as the reverse complement.
AACCGAAGTTCCATCCAGAGGATTGTCTCCCCCTTTGATTCTCATAAAACCAGCGCACTGTTCAAATGCCTTAGGGCCAAGCTTGGCTACCTTTAAAAGCTGCCTGCGGTTGGTAAATGCACCGTTTTCTTCACGGTATGCCACAATATTTTTAGCCAGTGCTTTACTGATTCCGGAAATGTACTCCAGCAAAGAAGCGCTGGCCGTATTTAAATCTACGCCTACTTTATTCACACAGTCTTCTACCACGCCCTGCAGAGTCTCGCTTAAATGCTTCTGGTTCATATCGTGCTGGTACTGGCCGACACCAATGGATTTGGGATCGATTTTTACCAGTTCAGACAGGGGATCCTGAAGGCGGCGCGCAATGGAAACTGCACTTCTCTGTCCCACATCAAACTGCGGAAATTCTTCTGTAGCCAGCTTGCTGGCCGAGTATACGGAAGCTCCTGCCTCATTGACGATAATGTACTGAACCTGTTCCGGAATCTCTTTTAACAGTTCCACAATCACCTGCTCTGATTCTCTGGAAGCGGTACCGTTTCCTACGGAAATCAGGGAAACCTGGTATTTTTTAATCAGGTCCTTTACTACCTTTTTTGCCTCTTCCACTTTGTTCTGGGGGGCAGTCGGGTATACAACCACCGTATCCAGAACTTTTCCTGTACCATCTACGACTGCCAGCTTGCATCCGGTCCGGAATGCAGGATCCCAGCCCAGCACAACCCGGTTCTCGATAGGAGGCTGCATCAGAAGCTGCTCTAAGTTCTTGCCAAATACCTTAATCGCCCCATCCTCTGCCATATCAGTCAAAGAACTGCGGATTTCCCTCTCGATTGCAGGCGCAATCAATCTGTCATAGCTGTCTTCTGCTACTTCCCTGAGTACCGGAGCCGTATAAGGATTTTCCCTGGTAATCAGCTGCTTTTCCAGATAGCGGAGAATCTGCTCTCTGGGCGCTGTAATCTTTACTGTAAGAATCTTCTCCTTCTCTCCCCGGTTTAACGCCAGAATACGGTGGCCGGCTGCTTTTTTAACCGGCTCTTCGTGATTGTAGTACATCTCATAAACAGAAGCCGTTTTCTCATCCTTTGCAGTTGAGGAAAGCATTCCCTGATCCATAGTGACCTTGCGGATATAGGTACGGAATTCTGCGTTGTCAGAAACCGTCTCAGCCAGAATATCCTTTGCACCGGCAATGGCATCTTTTACAGTCGCCACTCCCTTTTCCTCTGAAATATAGTCTTTTGCCGCCTGTTCTAACGGCTCCTTTATCATCTGAAGGGTGATAATGTTAGCCAGCGGTTCCAGGCCTTTTTCCTTTGCAATAATCGCCCTCGTCCTGCGCTTCGGGCGGAAAGGACGGTATAAATCTTCTACTGCTACTAATGTAGCTGCATCCAAAATCTGTTTTTCCAATTCCGGAGTCAGTTTTTCCTGATCGCGGATAGAAGAAAGAACCTGTTCTTTCCGTTCCTCCAGATTGCGCAAATAGCGAAGCCGTTCATCCAGATTTCTCAGCACCTCATCATTCAGGGAACCCGTTGCTTCTTTTCTGTAACGCGCAATAAATGGAATTGTATTGCCCTCATCAATCAGTTTTACTGCCGCTTCTACCTGCTGGCGGCCAATCTGCAGTTCTTGTTGTAATTGTTTAATAATGTCCATGCTTTTTCCTTTTCTGCTGTTTTTGATTTATCTATTATAATTCATAGTCCTTTTCTTTGCAACAATTCACTGTTTTTTCACATTTATCCCTTCTCTATCGGGTTCTGGCAGGTGGACAGGACAGCTTTTTCGTGTTAAAATAAGCAGGTATATTTTACGAATGGAGGAAATCACATGGCAGATTTTAATGATGACAATTTATATAGAAACTCTGAGGAGGGAGCGGAACAGCCTCAAAACAACGGGCAGGACAGCGCCCCGTCTCCCAGCCAGAATGGGCCGGAGCAAAATCCCTGGCAGTATCCGCCCCAGAATCCCTATGGCCAGCCGGAACAAAATGGATACAGCCAGAACGATTATGGTCAAAATGGTTATAACCAAAACGGTTATGGCCAAAATGGATACGCTCAAAACAATTACGGCCAAAATAATTATAACCAGGGCTATTATCAGAACCCCTGTCAAAATCCCTACTACACCGTTCCGCCCCAGGGACAGCCGCCTAAAAAGGAAAGCAATCCCATGGCCGTCACCTCCATGGTTTTAGGTATTTTTTCAATTATTTCCTGCTGCGCCTCTCCTCTGGCTGTGCTTTTAGGCATTGGCAGTATCGTTCTGGCCATCCTTTCCAAAAAAGGACAGCCCATGAGCGGGTTTGCCATTGCAGGTATTATCTTATCTGCCCTTGGTCTGTTAATCAGCCTGGCATTTTTCGCATATTATCTGTTTGTTCTTTCCATGATGAAAGATCCCAGATATGCCGCTTTCTTTAACGAAATTCTCGAACAGTACGAACTGCTTCAATAAGGAGTACCATACAAAAGCTGCCGCCAGCTTCAAAACCTGGCGGCAGAAATCATTTTTTACCTCTTTACGGATCTTCCTGACAGGAGACCATTTTCTTTCATTCTATTTTCAAATCCCACTTTCAGGGGAGCAGTTCAATCCCCCAGATAAGCAAAACCCCGTTTTTTATAATCCAGTTTATCAGGACTACTGCCAGGCCGCCTGCTGCCCACCAGCGGTATCGTCTCAGAAAAGCCTCTTTCTGACTGGATTTCCCCTGCGGAAGCGGTCTGAAACTCCGATAGAGCCAGATGCCGGATTCAACTCCAGCTGCCACTGTCATATACAATACAAACGGATGAAAATACAGACTCTTTATTATCTGTCCGGACAACAGGGCTCTGACTGCCCGCGTCCCTCCGCAGCCCGGACAGTACAGTCCGGTAAAAACCCGAAAGAGACAGGGCAGATCTTTCACCGCCTCTGCCAGGAAATCAGTCTGCCAGATCAAACGCATCATGTACCAGACGCATTGCCCGGTTTGTATCCTGCTCATCAATCAGAACAGTAATCCGAATCTCTGATGTAGCAATCATCTTAATGTTGATTCCTCCATTGGCCAGAGCCTCAAACATCTTTGCTGCAACACCAGGGTTGCTGACCATGCCCGCTCCGATAATCGACACCTTGGCAACAGTTTCATCACAGGTAATCTGACTGGCTGTAAAGGTTTCCTTATTTTCATTCAAAATATCCAGGGTTTCCGCTAAATCGGTACGGGCTACGGTAAAGGAAATATCCTTTCTGTCTTCCCTTCCCACAGACTGGATAATAATATCTACATTAATCTGATTTTTTGCCAGCATATTAAAAATACGGAAAGCAATACCAGGTTCGTTTTTCACTCCCAGCACAGAAATTCTGGCAGTATTTTTATCTGCGGCAACACCGCTTACCAGCATACGCTCCACTTTTGTCTCCTCCTTTACAATGGTTCCTTCTGCTCTTGTCAGACTGGAAAGCACCACCAGTTCTACTCCATATTTCTTTGCCATCTCCACCGAACGGTTGTGAAGAATTTTTGCCCCTAAAGATGCAAACTCCAGCATTTCATCATAGGAAACTTCTGTAAGCTTTCTGGCATTGGGTACGATTCTGGGATCAGCCGTATAAACGCCTTCTACATCTGTATAAATTTCGCACCGGTCTGCCCTCAGAGCCGCCGCAATCGCTACTGCCGTGGTATCCGATCCGCCTCTTCCCAGAGTGGTCATGTCATCATAGCGGTTAATGCCCTGAAAACCAGTGACAATTACAATCTTCCGGGCATCCAGTTCATGGCGAATCCGGTTCGTATCAATTTTTTTCAATTTTGCCTTTGTATATGCAGCGGTGGTATACATCCCAACCTGAGCCGCATTCAGAGAGATGGCTGGTATCCCTAAAGAATGCATGGCCATAGCCATAAGAGCTGTCGACACCTGTTCTCCTGTTACCAGCAGCATATCCAGTTCCCGCTTGGGCGGATTATAATTAATCTCATACGCCTTATTCAAAAGGCCATCGGTAGTTTTTCCCATTGCCGACAATACCACTACTACGTCATTGCCTTTTTCATAGTCTTCTATGCAACGTTTTGCCACATTCATGATTTTTTCTTTATCTGCGACGGAACTGCCGCCAAATTTTTTTACAACCAGCATGTTCTCCTCCCTGTTTGCAGCAGTCTGCTGCAAAATGATGCCGTTTTATTCTGCCCGTATTACGCTGATAATACCGGAAACACACTCTTTTTTCTTGTTAAACTCGGCTTCTGTCATGGATTTGGTCAAAATTCCCATCTCAGCCAGCCCTGGAATTTCTATTATTTTTTCTGCCTGAAACTGCTGGCAAATCTCGTCTTTTCCAGATAAGCCGGCCGTATCAATTCTCAGAAAATAGCGGAACGTTCCGCTGGAAATCGGCTCAATGGCCTGTTTTTCCTCTGTCCAGCCTAACGGAATATTTTCTTCACTGTAAACAGCCGCTTCTATCATATCTGCTACTACAGCGCTGGCCGTTGGAAGCTTTCCTGCACCGCTTCCAACGTACATGGAAACTCCCAGCATATTTCCCTTTACCAGAATACCATTGTACACATCATTGACTCCGTATAACGGGTTATCCGCCCCAATCATTACCGGCGCTACAAAAGCAGTCACCGTCTCTCCCTCAATCCGGCTGGAACCAAACAGCTTTACTGACATGCCCAGTTTTTCGGCATATTTAAAATCAATGTCTGTAATTTTGGTAATTCCTTCCGTATAAATATCTTCAAAATTAACTTCTTTTCCCGTTGCCATGGCTGTCAAAATCGCAATCTTGCGGCAGGTATCATACCCTTCCACATCTGCCTCCGGATTACGTTCTGCATATCCCAAATCCTGGGCTTCTTTTAAAGCATGTTCAAATGTCTCTCCATACCGATCCATTTTCGTCAAAATATAGTTGGTAGTCCCGTTTAAGATACCGGTAATTTCTTCAATCTTTTCACCAGACAGGCTGCGGTACATGGTTCGGATAATGGGAATTCCTCCTCCTGTACTGGCTTCAAACAGAAAATTCACCTGTTTTTCCCTGGCAATTTTCAAAAGTTCTGTGCCGCATGCCGCCACCAGAGCCTTGTTGGATGTAACTACGTGCTTTCCAGCCAGCAGACAGCCCTTTACAAATTCATAGGCCGGATGAACACCGCCCATGGTTTCCACCACGATTCTGACTTCCGGATCTTCTTCAATCACCTTAATATCATGAATGATTTTGTGCTCTACGGGTGTTCCCGGAAACTCCCGAAGATCCAGAACATATTTCACTTCGATCTCTCTGCCTGCACTTTTGGCCACCACGTCCCGATTTTTTTCCAGAATTTCCACTACGCCGGAACCAATTGTCCCATATCCCATAACCGCTGCCGCTATCTTTTGGTTTTCCATTCCCTTTGTGCCCTTGTCCATAATCTTTTCCATCCTTTTTTGCGTTATTCTCTGGCCAAAATCTTCACATAGTGGATGCCGTTCATGACTTCCATCTCTTCAATCATGCTGGAAACATTGCCGGTATGGCTCTGAACTTCCACACTTAAGGTCAGCATTGCTACACCGTTAACCGGAATACTTTGATGAATCGTCAAAATATTGGCCTTATACACTGCCACCACATGTAAAAGATCCGAAAGCAGCCCCTGCTCGTCATCCATCTGAATAACCAAAGTAATTGTTTTTCCTTTTGTATTGTCATAGAAAGGAAATATATCATCTTTGTATTTATAAAACGAACTCCGGCTGATACCAACCCGGTCTGTGGCCTCCTGAACTGTAATAGCCCGTTCAGACTCCAAAAGCCGTTTTGCCTCTACTACCTTTAGAAGCACCTCCGGAACTGCCCTCTGTTTTAACACAAAATATTTACTTTTCTCTCCCATGATTCTCCTCTTATTCCCGACCATATGTCCGTACATAGAATACATTTGTATTCATGGAAAAGATATTATCACATTCATTCTCAGTATGCAACCACTTTCCCTGTTTTTTTCCGGGTACTTTCTCTTTTATGGACGTTTACAGGACGGCATGCCCTTGTACCTGACAGAAAAAAAGAGCGCTGCAGAATCAATGCCAGTACATAAATGGCGTTGATTTCACAACACTCCTTTCTGATATTTTTCAGCCGTTAATCTGCCATCTGAGCATGTTTATCCGGACATCCCAGACTCAGCCATTTTAAATACGCGCTGATAAATGGATCGAGGTTTCCATTAAGAACGCTGTCCGCATTGCCGATTTCCTCGCCGGTACGATGGTCTTTTACCATCGTATAAGGCTGAAGCACATAAGACCGAATCTGGCTGCCCCATCCAATCTCCTTTACCTCTCCTCGGATATCCGACAGTTTTTCTGCATTTTCCTGCTGTTTTAACATATACAGCTTGGCCTTCAGCATCTGCATTGCCTTATCCTTGTTCTGGAACTGGGAACGCTCATTCTGGCACTGTACTACGATTCCTGTAGGAATATGAGTAATACGGATAGCAGAGGATGTTTTATTAATATGCTGTCCTCCAGCACCACTGGAGCGATAGGTATCGATTCGCAAATCGTCCTGATTGATCTCGACGTCCAAATCCTCTTCAATATCCGGCATTACATCACAGGATACAAACGAAGTCTGCCGTTTTCCTGCTGCATTAAACGGAGAAATACGTACCAGGCGATGCACGCCTCTTTCAGACTTCAAATATCCAAAGGCATTTTCTCCATTCACCTGGATGGTAACGGATTTAATCCCCGCTTCATCTCCATCCAGGAAGTCCAGAACCTCTACAGAAAATCCTCTGCTTTCAGCCCATCTGCAGTACATCCGGTACAGCATGCTGCACCAGTCACAGGACTCCGTACCGCCAGCTCCCGCATTGAGACGCAAAATAGCATTGCAGTTATCATATTCTCCAGTAAGAAGGGTAGACAGGCGCATTTTTTCCAGACTGGCAGTAAACTCATCCAGCATGGCCTGAATCTCCGGAATCACTTCCGGATCGTTTTCCTCATACCCCATCTCAATCATCAGTTCAATCTCTTCATAGAGATTTTCCAGATGGCTGTAGCCTTCCACAGTATCTTTTAAATTTTTTGCTTCCTTCACAATCCTGGTAGAACGTTCGGCATCCTCCCAGAAACTGGGTTCTTCCATGCTCTTATCCAGTTCGTCGATCTTCCTTAACTTAGCATCTAAGTTAAAGTGAATCCCTCACTTCCACTAATGGCTTTTTAAATGTGGACAGTGTATATTTAAACTGATCCAATTCAACCACAAGCTTCACCCGCTTTCTTATTTATTATTTTACAATCGTTCAGCCATGCATTTTCCTGCCCGCTTACATTGTTTTATTTTTAGATCGGCTTTCTGCCGCAGCACTGCTTATACTTTTTGCCGGAACCGCAAGGACAGGGATCATTCGGATAAATCTTCTGGGCTGCGCGGCGCTTTGGAGCTGCTGCCACAGACTCATCCCGGTTGGTGCCGGTAACCTTTGCAGCCGGCTCTCTCTCCACCTTCTGCTCCACACGGATGTGCATCAGAATCCGAACCGTTTCTTCACGAATGGCTGCTGTCATGGAGTCAAACATCTCATAAGCGTTTACCTTATATTCAACTACCGGATCTCTCTGGCCGTAAGCCTGAAGGCCAATTCCTTCTCTCAGCTGATCCATATCGTCAATATGGGACATCCACTTATTGTCAATTACCTTCAGAAGTACCACACGCTCAATTTCACGCATCTGCTCAGCCTGCGGGAACTGGGCTTCCTTTTCTTCATACAGCTTAATCGCAGCTTCTTTGAGCATGTGCTTTAATTCATTTTTCTTCATGCTCTTCTTCTGCTCATCATCCAGAGTAACCGGGGCAATCGGGATAACCGGAAGAAGAAGGGTGTTTAACTCCTTCAAATCCCAGGAAGAAGCCGCCTGCTCATCCGGAATCGCCATATCAACTGCATTTTCCACCAGATCGGTAACCATACGGAGAATCACATCACGCATATTGTCGCCGTCTAATACTTTGCGGCGCTCTGCGTAAATAATCTCTCTCTGCTCGTTATTCACTTCGTCATACTTTAACAGATTCTCACGGATACCATAGTTATTGGTCTCAATCTTCATCTGAGCCTTTTCAATGGCGCTGGAAAGCATCTTATGCTCTATCTGTTCATTTTCCGGCACACCCATGGCCTCAAACATCTTCATAAGACGCTCTGAACCGAAGAGACGCATTAAATCGTCTTCCAAAGACAGGTAGAATCTGGATTCACCCGGATCTCCCTGACGTCCGGAACGTCCTCTCAGCTGGTTGTCAATACGGCGGGACTCATGCCGTTCTGTACCAATAATCTTTAAACCGCCTGCTGCCCTGGACTCTTCATCCAGCTTAATATCCGTACCACGGCCCGCCATATTGGTTGCAATGGTAACGGCGCCATGAATACCGGCATCTGCAACAATCTCTGCTTCCAGTTCATGGAACTTGGCATTCAATACCTTGTGAGGAATGCCCCTCTTCTTTAACAGACCGGAAAGCATTTCAGAAGTCTCAATGGTAATCGTACCGACCAGCACCGGCTGTCCTTTTTCATGAGCCCTTGCCACTTCATCTACAACTGCATGGAATTTTTCTTTTTTCGTCTTATAAACTGCATCGTTTAAGTCAATACGCTGTACCGGCTTGTTGGTCGGGATGGCGATAACGTCCATGGCATAGATGTTTCGGAACTCTTTTTCCTCAGTTAATGCAGTACCGGTCATACCGGCTTTTTTCTTATACTTATTAAAGAAGTTCTGGAACGTAATGGTAGCGAGGGTACGGCTCTCACGGCGCACATTGACATGTTCTTTGGCTTCAATCGCCTGATGGAGACCGTCTGAATAGCGGCGGCCAGGCATAATACGTCCGGTAAATTCATCTACAATTAACACTTCGTTGTCTTTTACAACGTAATCCTTGTCCCTGTGCATCAGGTTGTTCGCCCGCAGAGCCAGAATAATGTTGTGCTGAATCTCCAGATTCTGAGGATCTGCCAGGTTTTCAATATGGAAGAAGTTTTCTACCTTTTTTACGCCTTCTTCGGTCAAGTTGACTACCTTGTCCTTTTCATTGACAATGAAGTCACCGGTTTCCTCAATATCTTCGCCCATAATGGCATTCATCTTGGTAAACTCACCGGAAGCCTCACCTCTCACCAGCTGGCGGGCCAGCACATCACAGACCTCGTAGAGTTTGGTAGATTTGCCGCTCTGTCCGGAAATAATCAGCGGTGTTCTGGCTTCATCAATTAAAACAGAGTCCACCTCGTCAATAATACAGTAATCCAGATCTCTGAGAACCATCTGCTCTTTGTAGATAGCCATGTTGTCTCTCAGATAATCGAATCCCAGTTCATTGTTGGTAACATAAGTAATATCACAGGCATAGGCAGCTTTTCGCTCTTCAGAAGTCATGGAGTTTAAAACCACGCCTACCGTTAATCCTAAAAATCTATGAACCTGTCCCATCCACTCAGCGTCACGTTTTGCCAGGTAGTCATTTACCGTTACAATCTGAACGCCCTTTCCGGACAGAGCATTTAAGTATGCCGGACAGGTAGAAACCAGAGTCTTTCCTTCACCGGTACGCATCTCTGCAATACGTCCCTGATGCAGAACAATACCGCCGATTAACTGCACCTGGAAATGTTCCATATTCAAAGTTCTCTTGGCAGCTTCCCGGACTACGGCAAATGCCTCCGGAAGAATATCATCCAGCGTCTCACCATTTGCCAGGCGTTCTTTAAAAATGCGGGTCTTGTCTCTTAACTCATCATCCGACAAGGCAGCCATCTCTGGTCTCAATTTCTCAATTTTGTCCACAATGGGGTAAATAAGCTTCAATTCTCTCTCACTATGGGTACCAAATACTTTTTCAAATAAATTCATAGGTTGCTCTCCTATTTCATACTCAGACATTAAAAGAAGCCGCCTGGCGGCATCTTATAGGTATAATCTTATTTATTGTAACACTAACCAGTATTTTATTCAACGAGTTCATAAAAAATTAACATTCCTTTGATTATTTATGGTCAACTGGTCATTGTGTACAAAATATATGTTCGTTTTTTCAGTTATCCACATTGTCCACATCTAGTTATGCACACTTTATAGACAATTTTTTTCGTTATAAAAGGCTGATTTTGCAAGGAAAAGGAGTTATACACCAAGTTATCCACATTATCCACATTATTTTTCCTCTTTTTGTATGTTTCTGTAAAAAAACATACGCTCTTCTGTTTTTTATCTATTTGTCACAAACTTACAATTTTCCACAAAATTTTTGATAAATCCTCTTGACTTTTTTGTCGCCTGATAAGTAGTTTTGCAATATTTTTCCTCTCAATTTATATTTTTTTAAGACAAATTATCGAGACAATTAATGTTTTTTTGTTGAGTTTTCCCTCTAAACATGGTATACTAATAACATCCCAAGAAAAAGGAGCTGATGTTAATGCGTTTTACGATTACAGGAAGAAATATTGAGGTCACTCCCGCTTTGCGAAGCGCCGTAGAAGACAAGATCGGCAAGCTGGACCGCTACTTCAATCCCGACACCGAGGTTACTGTTACATTAAGCGTGCAGAAAGAGCGCCAGAACATCGAGGTTACCATTCCGGTAAAAGGAACGATTATCCGTGCAGAAGAATCCAGCAGCGATATGTATGTTTCCATTGATTTAGTAGAGGAGGTTATCGAGCGACAGCTCAAGAAATATAAAAACAAACTGATTGACCGCAAACAGGCAGCAGCAGCATTTTCCACTCAGTTCTTAGAAGAAGAACCTGCTCCTTATGAAGATGAAATCAAAATTGTCAAAACCAAACGGTTCGGCATGAAACCTATGGATCCGGAGGAAGCCTGCTTCCAGATGGAACTTCTTGGACATAACTTCTATGTATTTCTCAATGCAGATACCGATGAAGTCAATGTCGTTTATAAGAGAAAAGGCAATACATATGGTTTAATCGAGCCAGAGTTTTAGAATATCAGAAACCTTCTAAACATTTAAGCCGCGGTACACAGATGGACAGCCATCTGTGCCGCGGCTTTTTACTGTCCGGCAAGGTATTCGCAGCCGTTTCCGGCAGCCGGATTTCTGCCAGCCAGGCATTCCGGAACGATTCAGACGGGATTGGGCAGGTTTTCCAGAACGGTCTTCAGTTTTTCCACATCTCCGTCTGCAAAACAGTATCCATCCATCCCACAATTCTTTGCTCCCTGAATGTTTAAATCCAGATCGTCAATGAAGAAGCACTCTTCCGGTTTTAAGGAGAACTTTTCAAACAGTCTCAAATAAATCTCTTTCTGAGGCTTTACGCACTTTTCTTCCGCTGAAAACAAAATCCCGTCAAAACAGTCAATCGCCGGAATCACCTGTTTGTAACAATCCAGCAGCCGCAAAGACGCATTGGAGCAGAGGTAAATGCCAAATCCCCTCTTTTTCAAATCCCTTACCAGTTCTCCAACTGGCTCCATAGGCCACATGTTGTATTCATGCCAGTGTTCGAGGCATAAACGGGCCATGTTCTTTGCATGTTCAGAAGACAGACGGGACTGCATTCTCTTCAGCGCATCTTCCTCTGAAATCACCCCCATGTCCAGCATCAGCCATTCTGGCGAAACAAAAACACTGGTGCAGACTTCTTTCCGTTCTGTTTCGTCTTCTATAAAATGTCTGGCAACCGCATCTGCCTCATACGCTACCAGTACCTTTCCCATGTCAAATACGATATTTTTTATCATTGATGTCTCCTTCAAAAGGAGCAGCGTCCCACAGATCTCTTTCTCTGCAAGGCGCTGCTTCCTCGTTTTATATTTGTGACAATCTCGCTAAAAAGCTGCTCTTCTCACAATGTTTTATAAATATTCTTCTAAGGTCTTTCTCACTGCTCCTGGTCCCGCAAGCATCTTGCCAACCATTTCTTCAATCCTTCCGCCAAGTCCGGCTTCGTAAAGATTCACTCCAAATACCCCTGCATTCTCCAGAACCGGCTTTAACTGTCCCTGCAGACTGTCTGGTTCTCCAACTTTGATTCCCTCTAAGGCCTGGCTTAACTGGTCTAACATCGGATCCGGGCTGACCGGCATCTCATTTCCTGCATCATCTACTTTTAACAGGTAGCGCAGCCATCCTGCAAGAGCCAGCGGAATGTAGGTCAGACTGGAAGCATCCATATCCGGGTGAGCCATATAGGACTTGATCGTCTCGCCAAAACGAATGGAAACCTTCTGGCTGGTGTCGGTCGCAATTCGCTGAGGCATATCCGGAATAAACGGATTTGGAAGTCTCTCTTCCACTACTTCCTTAATAAAGTCCATTGGCCTGATGATTCCAGGATCGGTTACAACCGGCATTCCTTCGTCATATCCGATATGTTCAATCAGAGCTACCAGATCCTTGTCCTTCATTTCCTCTGCAATGCTCTTATAGCCTAACAGGCAGCCGTAAACAGCCAAAGCCGTATGAAGAGGATTCAGACAGGTGGTAACCTTCATTCTCTCGGTCATATTAACCGTTTCCCTGTCAGTCATGTAAACTCCTGCCTTTTCCAGAGCTGGACGGCCGTTAGGGAATCGGTCTTCAATAACCAGATACTGCGGAATCTCAGCATTTACAAAAGGCGCAATATAGGTATTTTTACTGGTAATAACCGGCGCCATGGCCTCAATTCCCAGTTCCTCTAACTGAACTTCAATCTCTTTTGCCGGTCTTGGAGTAATCTTGTCAATCATACTCCATGGGAACGACACTTTCGTTTCATCCTCTAAATACTGAATAAACTCTTTCTCCACCAGACCTTTTTCTGCCCAGGCTTCTGCAATTTCCGTAACACCCGCTTTTAACTTGGCTCCATTATGAGAGCAGTTGTCCATGCTGACCATGGCAATCGGCGCTGCTCCTGCCAGATAACGCTCATATAACAGCGCAGCTGTAACACCCATGGCATGAATCGGTGCTTTCGGCCCTTCTTCCATATCCTTTAATGCCAGCCCCGACAATTCGCCGCTCATGGTTCTTAAACTGTATCCCTTTTCTGTAATGGTGTAGCTGACCATCTGAAGAGACGGGCTGGTAAAAATCTTCTTCAACTCGCTCCACTGAGACTCGTCTTTGCTGTCTGCCCTCAGGCCTTTTGCAATGGATGCAATTACCTTTTTATCCGTGTTCCCATCGGGCTTTAAGCTGACCATCATAGTCATGCTGTCATATGGTGTGTAAATTTTATCAATAATATCGTAGTCAAAGGTATCTGCCGCTACAATTCCGCTGGTCTCACAGCCCTCTTCCAGCAATACCTGCTGCAAATCTGCAATAAATCCGCGGAAAATGTTGCCTGCTCCAAAATGAAGCCATACTGGATTTTTCTCCGTTTCCTCACACATCTTCTTCCAGTCAAATTTTGGAAGCGCTACGCCTGCTTTTTCCCAGCCCTGTGTGTCTTTCAGTCCTTCATAATTTAATTTCATCCGATTTCCTCCTTAGGCCTTATCAGTCAATTTAACGGGCAACTTTTTCTAAAGCTTCGTACTTCTCATTATACACGAATGGGTGGTCTCTGTCTATTTCCAATACTGGTAAATTACTGAACTAGTAAGACTCTTTTTAAAAGTTTTTATAGACCCAATGCCATAGACGGCATTGGGACAGATTGGTGTCTAGTGATGCAGAATCATCACTGAATTTCTATTTCTACTTTTCTTCTGAACGAAAGTATATTTCTGCCTTTTCCGCAAATTCACAGATAGAATCGGCTTTGGCTGCCATCTTATGCAGCGCTTTCAATTGCTCCGGCTCTCTCAGGCTTTCAATCTCATCTCTCATTTCCGCCGGAATATCGCCCAGTTCTTCCAGAAACTCTAAAATAAATTCTTTTTTCGCCTCCAGACTGCCTTCCAGCATACCTTCCTGTTTTCCTTCCAGTCGTCCTTCCATTTTTTCTTCTCGCAGCATCTCTTCAAAAATCATATAACGCCCTCCCATTTCTCGATCTGCCTTGATTTCTCGAATGGTGCTTTGGAACCTTCTTACCAGTTCATCTCCAAAATCCCCTTCGCTTTCTTTTCCCTCAGCCGTTACAAATCTCAAAAATCGAACAAGCTCCGGCGAAACATCCCCATCATTCGTTCCTTTCGTGCTTAAAAAAATCGTATGACAGCCATCCTCCAGCTCCACACTTTTATCCTCTTTGCACTCGCTTTCAAAGGTATAGCAGTATAGTTTCTGACTAAATGGGTCGAAGTCGCATAAAAAGATTACAAATGTAGCTGGAATTGTCTCGTAATCTTCTCCGCTTTCCAATGCTTCTATAACCATCTGGCTATGATAATAGCGGCTCCTCTTTCCAAGGGCTTTTTTCCTCCGCATCTGCATCTCTACATTGTAATGGGTGTGATTCTCGTCCTCTGCATAAATATCCAAACGGACACCCTTATACTCCGGATGATACACCATGCTCTTTTCCTTGCTTACCACTACACGGGCAATGGAAAATCCCAATACCATCTCAAGGAAATCTCTGCAGTTCTCTTCCACCTGCATAACTGCGCCAAATAAAAAATTATCTTTAATTGTCAGATCCTGTAACGTCTTTCGTTTCTTCATCTTTCCTCCATTTCCACAGAGGAATTCTATAAAACGATTATATCATATCTAACGAAACTTTCAAGATAAGTCCTTTCGCAATACGCTTCTTTGATAAAGGAATCCTCTTCTACACAAAAGGAGCAGGCCAGCCATATCAGCTGTCCTGCCCCTTTTGTTGTGGGGAAATTTATCAAAAAATATGTACTTGTATCCTTTTATGCAAAGAATGAAATAATCAAAGCCACCACGAATCCAGTTCCACCAACCAGCGTCTCCATAATGGTCCATGTCTTTAATGTAGTCTTTTCATCCATGCCGATAAGGGATTTTACCAGCCAGAAACCAGAGTCATTAAAGTGGGAGCATACGGTAGAACCGCCTGCAATAGCTGCGGTAATACATGCCAGATACAATGGAGAATATTCTGCGATTCCAGGCATTGCCGCAATGATTCCAGCCGCCATCGTCATAGCTACCGTTGCAGAACCAACAGAAATACGTACCAATGCCGCTACTGCAAAGGCTACCACTACCATCGGAAGAGCTGCTGAGGATACTGCGTTTCCGATTACATCACCAAGGCCAGAGTACTGAAGCATATAGCGGAGAACGCCGCCGCTGGCGGTTACCAGAAGAATCATTCCCGTAGGCTCTAAGGACTTGGTCATAACCTTCTCCAGTTCCTTGTTCGTATAACCGTGCTGATATCCTAAAATAAACATAGCTGCAACTGTTGCAATCAAAAGGGCTACAAAAGGCTCGCCCAGGAATCCTAAAATCGGCTGAATCGGAGCCATAGCCGGAATTACCCCTGCGATAGAATCCAAAATAATCAGTACTAATGGAATCATAATAATACCCACAATGGTACTAAACTTAGGAAGTTTACTCTCGTCAAATTCTTCCTGATTTGCCAGATATTCCGGAATGGCAATCTGATATTTTCTGCCGCATACAGCTCCCCAAACCGGCCCTGCCACAATCATTGCCACGGTTCCGCAGAAAATGCCAACCAGAATTACCCAGCCCAGTTCTACGTTCAGCATAGTTGCTACCAAAACTGGCCCTGGCGTAGGCGGAATAAATGCATGTCCTACTGCAAGACCTGCCAAAAGCGGAATTGCGTAAAACAGAGAAGAACGCTTGGTTCTCTTTGCCAGTGAAAATGCCAGCGGAATCAGAATAATCAAACCAGCGTCAAAGAATACTGGCATGGCGATTACCAGACCGGTAATTCCTAACGCCCAGGCCGCTTTCTCATCTCCAAATTTCTTTACCATTGTCACGGCAATACTTTGTGCGCCTCCCGACGTTTCTAGTATGGCTCCAAACATGGAACCAAGTCCCACTAACAAAGCGATGCCTTTTAAAGTGTTTCCAATACCGTCATTGACTGCCGTTATAATCTGTTCAAAAGGCATTCCTGCCATCAGCCCTATAGACAAAGCGCCGATTAAAATCGCAATCATAGCCTGAATATTAAACTTGATAATTAAAACCAATAAAATTACTAAACCGATTAAAGCTGCAATTACCAGCCTGGTCGGATTAAGCGCAGCTGCTGCATCCATTTTTATCCCTCCTGATGATGCCGCCAGCCCCAGAGCTGACGACATCCAACACGTTCTTTACGTTACCTTTTCCCTTTAAACCATATATCCGCCCTTCATCGGAGATACGGCATGTTCAGAATAAATCTTTAATACGCCCTTTGTATATTTTGCAGGCTTTGGCTGCCATGCCTGTTTCCGCTCTGCAAGAATCTTGTCCACTTCTTCTTTCGGAAGTTCTTTTCCATTAATTCCCACGATTTCCAGGATTCTTTCCGGAATGTCAATCTTAATCAAATCTCCTTCTTCTACCAGAGCAATGGGGCCGCCTTCTGCTGCTTCCGGAGATACATGACCGATTGCCGGGCCCTTAGAAGCGCCGGAGAATCTGCCGTCTGTAATCAGCGCAATGCTCTTTCCCAGTTCCGGATCGGAAGCGATGGCTTCTGTGGTATAAAACATCTCCGGCATACCGGAACCTTTTGGCCCTTCATAACGGATAAATACGGCGTCCCCTGGCTGAATCTTGCGAGACAATACCGCTGCAATGGCGTCTTCTTCACAGTCAAACGGTCTTGCCCGAAGGACTGCCTGAAACATCTCTTTTGGAACTGCAGAATGCTTTACTACCGAACCTTCCGGAGCCAGGTTGCCCTTTAAAATTGCTACTGTGCCATCGGTGCCGATTGGATTGTCAAAGGTACGGATTACATCCGTTCTCTTTAATCCCCATTTCTTTAAATACTCTTCACATTTATCGTAAAAACCGTTCTTTTTTAATTCTTCCAGGTTCTCTCCCAGGGTCTTTCCTGTTACGGTCATCACATCCAGATGAAGCATAGACTTAATCTCTTCCATAACTGCCGGTACGCCGCCTGCATAGTAGAAGAACTGAGCCGGCCACTTGCCTGCCGGACGGATATCCAACAGATAATGAGCACCCCTGTGCATCCGGTCAAAGGTGTCAGAATCCAGTTCCAATCCCAACTCGTGAGCCATGGCCGGAATGTGAAGGAGGGAATTGGTAGAACCGGAAATTGCAGCATGTACCATAATGGCATTTTCAAAAGATTTCATGGTTACAATATCACTGGCCTTTAGCCCCATCCTGGCCAGTTTCATAATCTGCTTTCCTGCCTGATAAGCCATATCCTTTAAATCCTCACAGGCAGCCGGCATCAGAGCAGAACCAGGAAGCATAAGTCCCAAAGCCTCTGCCATTACCTGCATGGTGGAAGCAGTTCCCATAAAGGAACATGCGCCGCAGGACGGACATGCATGGTGCTGGTAATACCGGAACTTCTCTTCTGTAATCTCCCCTCTCTGGCACATAGCAGAGTACATGCCAATCTGCTCTAAGGTCAGCAGATCCGGACCTGCATCCATAACACCGCCGGTAATCACAATAGAAGGCATATCCAGTCTTGCCAGTCCCATCAGACAGGCAGGTACGGATTTGTCACAGCTTGCAATAAATACGCCGCCGTCAAAGCCTGTAGAACTGCCGTGGATTTCAATCATATTGGCAATCATATCGCGGTGAGCCAGAGAATAATTAATACCGTCATGTCCCTGAGCAATGCCGTCGCAGATGTCTGTAGTGTAATATCTGGCGCCTTTTCCGCCCTCCTCCTGAATGCCTCTCATAGCTTCTTCCACAAAAATATTTAAGTGGGCGCTGCCAGGATGGCTGTCGCCAAAAGTACTTTCCACTAAAATCTGGAGTTTGTCCAAATCTTCTACCGTCCATCCCATACCGATTTTTAACGGGTCATTCTCCGGAGCCAGCTTTCTCACTTTTTGACTGTTCAGTTCCATAATATCCTCCCTTATATTGTTTATTATTTTCTAGTTTCGCAAAAGTCATATGATGTTTTATGGTTTTATCCTATCATAAATCCATTATTTGCGCAAGTCATCAGATTATATAATTAACTTTTCCCTTTATCCGACAGAAATGCAAAAAAACACGGCTGCAAATTCGAGACGTCCAGTCCCTCATCGCTTCAGCCGCGTTTTTTCTATCCAGATTCGTAATACTTCTATTTTTTCGATTCCTTTATTAACTCTTTGATCAAATTCCTGTTATACGTCATGTGCATCATCATGGCGCTTTTAGCCCCTATGGGATCCCGGCCTGCAATGGCATCTACTACCGCCCTGTGAGTGGCAATGGTTTCTTCCTTCAGCATTTTATGCGTTACATTGACAAATACCATAACCGCTGTGTCAATAATCGGAATCAGCTGTCCGATTACACGGTTTTGAGAGCACTTTGCCACGCAGGTATGAAACTCGATATCATCCTGGACATAATCCTGCCCGTTTCTCATCTTCTCTTCTACTTTTCCGCATATAAGCTTCAGTTCCGCAATATTTTCCTCTGTAGCATTTCGGGCCGCCATTTCCGCAATTCCTGGCTCTAACAGGATTCTGACGTCTGCCAAATCCAAAGCCAGGCTCATCCGATCTCCCAGCCCCTGCAGACCAAGAGGATCTAAATCCGCCGGAGTTTTATTCATTACATAGGTTCCCGAACCTCTTCTGACCTCCAGCACTCCCCTGGATGCCAGCAGCTTTACCGCCTCCCGAATAGTGCTTCGCCCTACGCCAAACAGTTCTCCCAGTTCAAACTCATTGGGAAGCTTGGCGCCAACCTCCAGCGGCGTATCCAAAATATAACGATAAATCCGCTCTTCTACCTGCTCTGCCAGCAGTTTTCTTTTTATATTTGATAATTCGCCTGCTTTTTCCATATGGCCTTACCTGATCTTTCCTGTAAAATACGGTGAACCCCTGCGCCCCAGGGGCCACAGAAAAAAGCTGCCGTAAACTCCTGTTTCCTGTGGATGTTTTACGGCAGCCATTTACAAACGGTTTTGTTTTACCATGCAGTCATTATGCCTCTGGCTTTTCTATCTGGATAATTGCCTGCTTCTGCATTGGGATACGGCAGTTTTTGTTGCTGCCAAACTCTACGATCACGGTATCGTCTGTCATGTCGATAATCACGCCATAGAAGCCACTGGAAGTCAGCACCGTATCGCCTACTGCAATACTGGCCATCAGTTCCTGCATTTTCTTCTTTTCCTTCTTCTGGGGTCTGATGGCAATAAAGTACATTAATCCGAAAATCGCTGCCAGATAAATAATCCAGAAGCCAATTCCCATAGTCCCGCCTGTTGCAACCATTGTTTGTTTCCTCCTTAATTATGGGGAGCCTTCGCCTCGCCTGTATGCTCCCATTTTATTTCTGACCGGTTACGCCGGCAAGCTTTTCTGCTTTATACTCTGCGTAGCGGTGCTCTTCGATGGCGTCGCGAATCTCACTCATCATTGTATTATAAAAATAGAGATTATGCAATACACAGAAACGCATTCCCAGCATCTCTTTTGCCTTTAAAAGGTGTCTGATGTATGCTCTGCTGTATCCTCCCCTGCAGGCTGGACAGCCGCATCCCTCTTCGATCGGCCTGGAATCCAGTTCATACTGGGAATTAAACAGGTTCAGTTTTCCATGATTGGTATACACATGACCATGACGCCCGTTTCTGGACGGATAAACGCAGTCAAAGAAATCTACGCCTCTGTCTACCGCTTCCAGAATATTAGCCGGAGTTCCGACTCCCATCAGGTATGTCGGTTTATCCTGAGGCAGGTGAGGAACTGTCACATCCAAAATGTGGTACATTTCCTCATGACTCTCTCCTACTGCCAGACCGCCTACTGCATAACCATCTAAATCCATGGCAGCAATTTCCTTTGCGTGGGCGATTCTCACATCATCCAGAACGCCGCCCTGGTTAATACCAAACAGCAGCTGCTCCTTGTTAATGGTATCCGGCAGACTGTTGAGTCTGTCCATCTCCGCCTTGCAGCGGGCCAGCCATCTGGTGGTTCTTGCCACACTGTTTTCGATATATTTCCGGTCTGCCATACTGGGCGGACACTCATCAAAAGCCATGGCTATGGTAGAACCCAGATTGGACTGAATCTGCATACTCTCTTCCGGCCCCATAAAAATCTTATGACCGTCAATATGGGAGTTAAAATATACCCCCTCTTCCTTAATCTTTCTGAGTCCCGTTAAGGAAAATACCTGAAAGCCGCCGGAATCGGTGAGAATCGGTCTGTCCCAGTTCATAAATCTGTGAAGACCGCCAAATTCCTTAATCAGCTTATCTCCTGTTCTGACATGGAGATGATAGGTATTGGACAATTCCACCTGCGTTCCAATCTCTTTTAAATCGTTGGTGGATACTGCACCTTTAATCGCTCCTACTGTGCCTACATTCATAAACACCGGAGTCTGGATGGTGCCGTGGACGGTTTCCACGCTGGCGCGTTTTGCCCGTCCATCTGTTGTAATCAATTGATATTTCATCTGTTATTTCTCTTTCTTACCAGAACGTTTTGCTTCCTTAGCCGCCTTTTTCTCTGCTGCTGCCTGTTCTGCTGCTGCTTTTTCTTTCTTCTGCTTTCCGGTTGTCATGACATACCACAAAGCGCCGGTAATGCATACAGACGAATAGGTTCCGCAGACAATACCTACCATCAGAGGCAGTGCAAACTCACGGATAGAAGATACGCCCATCAGGTATAATACAAATACCATAATAAAAGTAGTTAACGAGGTATTAATGCTTCGGGTAAAGGTCTGGGTAATACTGTTATTTAGCAGTTCCTTCAAATCCTGTCTGCCGCGGACAGCCAGGTTTTCACGGATACGGTCAAAGATAACGATCGTCGCATTGATGGAATAACCGACAATGGTCAGCATACATGCAATAAAGGTAGAACCTACGGACCACTTTGCAATGGCATAGCAGGTAATTACTACCAGCACATCATGAATCAGAGCCAGTACTGCACTGGCTGCAAAACGGATATCCTTAAACCGGAACCAGATGTAAACCAGCATACATACGGTTGCAATAACTGTTGCAAGCGCTGCATCCTTTTTCATCTCATCACTGACTGCACCGGAAATGCTTTCTGCAGTAATCTTTTCCTGCTCCACTCCAAAGTTTTCAGCCAGCGCTGCGTTTAATGCCTGACGCTCATCTACGGTCAGGGCGCGGGTCTTGATAATTACTTCATTGGTGCCGGCAACCTTCTGGGTCTGAATACCAGCATCTTTGGTAATCGTTTCTACTACCGGAACTACTTCAGCAGAAATCTGCTCCAGAGTCATATCCTCGTTAAAGGTGACATTCGTAGAAGTACCGCCCTTAAAATCCAGACTGTAGTTAAACATATCACCAGTATTGGCTTTATTTACTCCCATACCGACAAATCCTGCTGCAATTACAGCCAGAGAAATGATGAAACAGATATTTCTCTTGCCCAGGAAATCAATCGGCGCTCTGTCCTTCTTGATACCGTACATCTTAGGATTTTCAAATCCCAGACAGTACAGGGCGCGGAGAACAAATCTGGTCACAAACAAAGCTGTAAACATGGAAAGCACAATACCCAGTGCCAGGGTAGAAGCAAATCCCTTTACAGTACCGGAGCCCTTCCAGAACAGTACCAACGCTGCAATCAGAGTCGTAATGTTGCCGTCTACAATGGCGGATAATGCTTTCTGGAAACCAGTCTTAATTGCAGACTTTACAGTCTTTCCAACTGCGATTTCCTCTTTAATACGGGTGAAGATAATAACATTGGCATCGACTGCCATACCGATCGACAGGATAATACCTGCTACGCCAGGCAGAGTCAGAGTAATCTCAAATGCAGACAGCAGAATCAGAATCAGGCCTACATACAGACACAGGGCGATTACTGCCGCTGCACCAGGAATCAGGTATACCACAATCATAAACAGGGCTACAAGGCCAAATCCAATCGCACCTGCCTTTAAGCTGGAAGAAATTGCAGCAGAACCCAGCTTTGCTCCTACTACATTGGAGCGCAGTTCCTGAAGTTCTAAGGACAGAGAACCGATACGGATTGTGGAAGCCAGATTCTCAGCCGTCTCAAAAGACTCTAATCCGGTAATTTCACAGGAGCCCTGTGTAATTTCCGTCTGAACAACCGGGCTGGATACTACTTTATTATCATAAATGATAAAAATCTGCTTTCCGATGTTCGCTTTTGTAGCTTCTGCAAATGCCTGTTTTCCCTCTTCATTAAATGTCAGGGACACCACATATTTATCAAGCCCCGTTGTATCATCTTTGTACATTCCCGCTTTGGCAGAAGTTACCTTGGTACCATCTAACACAGTCTTTCCTGTCTGATCACAGAAAATCAGGGAACCTGGCTTGCCCAGTTCTTCCAGAATTGTGTTCGCATCAGACACACCGGGAATATCAATGTTAATCCGGTTGCTGCCCTCCTGATACACCTCTGCCTCGGTGCTGTAGTTCTGCACACGCTGCTGAAGCTTGTAAATCGTGTCGGACATTTCCTCGTCAGTCGGGTCTTCTTTTACGGTCTGGTAGGTAATGCTGACACCACCGGCCAAATCCAGTCCCAGCTTGATATCGTCCATGGTCTGATAGCCCAGGAAACCAAATACCACAACTGCTGCAATGGCCAGAACCAGGCTCAGCAGACCCTTTGTTTTGCTGTTTTTCATGGTTGATTATCTCCTTTTCCTTCTCAATCCTCAAGCGCCGCTTTAATCATTACTGCACATTCGATTCGCTTTTTCTGCATCTCACAGCCAATATCATAGGCATCTGTAATAGAGCCATGGAAATTGTAAGAGTTTGCTGCGCAGCCGCCGCTGCAATAAAATCTTGCAAAGCAGTCTCTGCATTTTTCTTTTGCATATACGTTGCAGAGTTTAAACTCATCGCGGATTGCTGTATTGGTTACACCTGTATCTACATTGCCGAGAAGGAATTCTTCCTTACCGACAAATTGGTGACATGGATAAAGATCTCCCCATGGGGTAACAGCCAGGTATTCGGTTCCGGAACCGCACCCGGAAAGGCGTTTTGCCACGCAGGGGCCCTGTTTTAAATCTACCATGAAATGGAAGAACGTAAATCCTCTTCCTTCTTTGTGGCGTTTTACATATTCTGCCGCCAGTCTGTCATATTCTGCCAGAATCTGAGGAAGATCCTCTTCTCTGATTGCATAATCCTCAGAAGGCTCTGCCACTACCGGCTCCATAGACATTTTCTTAAATCCCAAATCTGCATAGTGGAGAACGTCCTCGCCAAAATCCAGATTTTTATTGGTAAAGGTTCCGCGGACAAAATAATCTTTGTCTCCCCGAAGTTCTGCAAATTTCTGGAACTTGGGCACAATCAAATCATAACTTCCTTTTCCGTTTCGGAATGGACGCATGTGGTCGTTGACTTCCTTACGGCCATCCAGACTCAGGACTACGTTGCTCATCTCTTTATTGCAGAACTCCATAATCTCGTCATTTAACAAAACGCCGTTGGTTGTCAGGGTAAAGCGGAATTTTTTGTGGTGTTTTTCCTCCTGGGAACGGCCGTATTCTACCAGACGCTTCACTACATCCCAGTTCATCAGCGGCTCGCCGCCAAAGAAATCTACTTCCAGGTTTTTTCTGGAACCGGAGTTCGCGATCAGGAAATCAAGAGCTTTTTTGCCGACTTCATAGGACATAAGAGCTCTTCTGCCATGATATTCGCCTTCTTCGGCAAAACAATAACGGCAGGCCAGATTGCAGTCATGAGCAATGTGCAGGCACAATGCTTTTACAACGGTCTGCCGGTTATTTGAAAATTCTTCAATTACATTCTCATAAACATCTTTTGTAAAAAGCATTCCATCTTCTTTCAGCTTATTACATTCTCTTACAGATGTCTCAATATCTTCTCTGTTATATTTGTTTTCCAGTTTCTCTGCAATAGCTTCTGTGCCAAGGCCCTCTTCCAGATATGGAAGAACCTCATATGTAACCTCATCTACCAGATGGATGCATCCACTGTTGATATCCAGTACAATATTAAAGCCATTGCTTTTATAACGGTGAATCAGACTCATTTTACTAAAATCCTTTCTAAGCGTAAGATAAGCAGCGGAATAAAAGTTCCGCTGCTTATCTCATTTCTCCATAGCTGATCTTATTTCTGCTCGCAGCTCTGGTTTCCTACTGTACAGGAAGTTTTACATGCGGACTGGCAGGAAGTCTGGCACTCGCCACATCCACCTTTTTTTACAGTGTTCTGTAAATTCTTTGTATTCAGGGTTTTGATATGTTCCATAACTCTATCCTCCTTATGTAATTATATTCTTGGCATAGTATATCATATATCTTTTCATTTTAAAAGCTTTTTTTTACGACAGCATTCCACCCAGTGTTCCACCGCCTGTGCACATAAAAAATGTTGTAACTGCATGCGCTGCACTCATATCCCAGCCGCCTTTTGCCATAACAGAGACAGTCAACAGTAATACATAGTAAGCCAGACCTGTGATAACACCCCAGAGATATTTGTCTTTACGCACAATTCTGCCTGCCATAAAGCCTCCCATGAAACATGCAAGTACATAAATTATAATAATACCCGCATCTACAGCTGTTTCTCCCAGATCAAAAGCAAACAGTACCAGGGCCAAAAGCAGTAATGCCACTCCTGTTAATGCATATGCAAATAATAGTGATTTCAAAATTGCTCTGACTTTCATTGCTCCCCCTCCTGTTAAACTATATGGGGGAGGAATCAGTGTTATTCTTTTATTTCTTTCTCTTTTTTATAAATACAGCCACACCGGCGATCACTGCAGCTGCCACAAACAGTATCACAAACGGCATAATTGATGTTGTATCTCCGGTATTTACTGTATTGTTATTTTTCACAGCTTTATTTTCCGTTGAATTATCATTCTGATCAGAAGAAGAACCATTATTGCTGTCAGAACTGTTATTCATAGATACTGTATTGTTCTTTCCTGAATCAGAGCTCTGACTGTCGGAGGAAGCCGGTGCAGGAGTTACCGCATCTGTGTCGTCCGTATCATTCCCCGCATCAGGTCCTACTAATTGTCTGCTTCCTGCAATTCCAAATGGACTGAAAGAATGTGTGCTGAATACCATAATACCATTCTCTACACTCGGAATAATCGTCTCAGTTGCCCCGTTATCCAGGAGATGTTCGATAGTATACTGATATCCGGATTTTACTGGCACAGTGACACTGATATAATCTCCATTAGGGATCTCATATTCTGTATTATTCTTAAGATCCCAGAGTTCAAATTCATAAGACTGGAAAATCATTGCATCTGATTCATTGGTAAACTGATAGCTGTCACCGCTTGAAACTCTGAACTGTACATACCATGGAAGATTAACTCCGCTTACTGTAATACCGTCGCAGGTATGATTAAGTGCGGCCCTCTCTTCTTTTTCTTCATCAGAAAGAGAATCCTCTGCATCTGTAGGACGGTCATCCTTATCGTCCGGCAGAACAGGATTATCAAAGATATTATCATCTGCGCCATCTTCATCATCTTTCTTCGTATCTTCTTTATCCTGTGTCATATCATCTGCAGGTTCCAGCTTACCGGTAGTTTCTGTATCTTTATCCGTCTTATCTGCATTGCTGTTATTATCTTTGTTGTTTTTATTATCTGTTTTATCTTCTTCAATCTTACTCTCTTCATTGTCTGTATCAGTTTTATTATCCTGATCTGATTTACTTTCCTTATCTTCTTTATTGTCTGTATCAGCGTTTTCATCTGCGGCAGGTTTTTCTGACGAAGTTTCAGGCGTTTCTGTTGGATCTGCATTTTCTGTTGGATCTGTTTTACCTGAGCCTTCTGTCTTATCAACATTATCACCATCCGTAATACTGTTCACTATTACATTGATGTAACCGACAACCGCGCCGCTCTCCGGATCCCATCCATCCACATGGCTTAAATCCTGCCCTTCTGCCGGTATAAGAAGTACCTCACAGCTCTGTACACGCTGTGCAGGAACGAAACTTCCATCTGCCCATTCAAAAGTTCCATATTCCGTTGCCGGAAGTTCTACATCCGCAAGTTCTACAGGCTTATCAAGCGTGATGTTGTCCGGGATCAGAGAAGACACAGTATTCTCCTGTGACTCAGCCGCACTGACCTGTCTTGTTACACCCGGTATATTATTTCCTGCAATCAAAGCCGCTGTTAAAGCCGCTGCCGCAAAAATACCCGTTCCTTTTAATTTCTTTTTTCTTATTCTATTTATATTATTGGACATATCGCACCTCTATATTTATATTCGATTCTTATGTTTCCTGATAATCATTTTTTTACTTTCAGCCAAATATCAGTTCTCTTTTTACGTAATACAATAATATTACATATCTGTATATTATCAAACTTTTATCATTTTGTAAATATTCTGTAATGTTTTTTTTCATTTTAATCGAGTGAATTATAACACAAATCTTACTTTTTCGACAGTCCTCTTTTAAATTTTTTTATACTATCTTTGAACCAAAAGCTTTTTCTTGATTTTTTATATGAAATCATGTATATTTTGCTTAAATGTTTTATGATATGATTCAATCAATAAAAAAATAATCAAAAGGAGTGAATAAATCTTGGATTCAAGTATTGCCTTTCAGGCGGTGGCGATTCTGATACTGATCGCACTTTCTTCATTTTTTTCTTCTGCGGAAACCGCTATGACAACCGTAAATAAGATTCGGATACA
>URUX01000004.1 GCA_900551135.1 uncultured Clostridium sp. | reverse complement strand
TCTCATTCCAGCCAACTCCCTGCCAAAATGCATTTCCCACCTGATTGGATTTAAATGCAATCAGGCTTACCTTATTAATTCCCTCTTCTTTTAATGCATACATGCACCATTTTGCCATCTTATGGCCAATTCCGTGATTGCGGTAATGTTTTTCTACGCACACATGGTAAAAATAACCGGTTCTTCCGTCATGTCCGCACAAAATATTACCGATAATACGGCCATTTTGAACAGCTACTACACTGGTGGCAGGATTTCGTTTCAAAAACCGTTCCACGCCCTCTCTGGAATCATCCAGAGAACGGATACCAAACCCCTTAATGGTCTGCCACAATTGGAATACCTGTTCATAATCTTCTATTTCCATAGGACGGTAAAGAATCTGCATTGTTCCTGCCATAGTGTCTCTTAAATCCTTTCTTTCTCATTTCTCCCTGCTGTCCCTGTCTTATGGGAACATGGGAATCTGTTTTAATCCGGTATTTTCCGGAAGGCCAAACATAAGATTCATATTCTGGATAGCCTGGCCTGCGGCTCCTTTTACTACATTATCAATGGCTCCCATCATCACAATCCGGTTGGTTCTGGGATCGATTTTAAAATTGACATCCACAAAATTACTGCCTTCCACAAAGCGGGTCTGAGGCACCATGTCTTTGTCTAATACCCTTACAAAATATTCATTCCCATAGTATTGTTCATAGACTGCCTTCACTTCTTCGTATGAAACTTTTTTTAATAAAGAAGCATAGGCGGTAACTAAAATCCCCCGGTTCATTGGAACCAGATGAGGGGTAAAGCTGATGGTAACCGGCTGTCCTGACGCATAGGAAAGCTGTTCTTCAATCTCCGGCGTATGGCGGTGAGTCGCCACGCCATAGGCTTTGATATTTTCATTTACTTCACAGTACAGATTGTCCACCTTGGCTCCTCTGCCGGCTCCGGAAGTACCGGATTTTGCATCAATAATTACTGTGGACATATCAATCAGCCCTTCCTTCGCCAGCGGATAGATCGACAGGAACGAGCAGGTCGGATAACAGCCCGGATTGGCAATCAGCCTGGCTTTTTTTATCTCCTCCCGATTAATTTCCGGCAGTCCGTAAACGGCTTCCTGAATAAACTGGGGACTTGCATGTGAAATCTTATACCACTCTTCATATGTAGAAACATCTTTTATCCGGAAATCCGCGCTTAAATCAATCACCTTTACCTTAGATAAAATTTCTTCATTTATCAGAGATGCACACAGTCCCTGGGGAGTCGCCATAAAAATTACGTCCACCAGTTCTGCCAGTTCTTCGATATCATCTGCTTTGCATACATCCTCTACGATCTGAAACATGTTCTGATAAATAGAAGCGTACTTTTTGTCTACATAGCTTTTAGAACCATACCATTTAATCTCTACGTCATCCCGCTGCAATAAAAGTCTTGCCAGTTCTCCGCCTGCATAACCGGTGGAACCGATAATTCCTGCCTTTATCATATATACTGCCTCCACTTCCGGCCTGTGCCGGATTCAATTTAAAGTTTTCATAATTATACACTCCTATTGAATATTATGCAAGCTGTTTTTTTCACAAATGTTTTGTAAAATCTCTCTTCTTTTTTTATCATTTTGTACTTGCATTTTTTTACATAGTGTTGTATATTTATTAACATCACTTACATGACAGAACACATTCAGGAGGATTTTCATTATGAAAGAAAAAGTAGTGTTAGCATATTCCGGCGGTTTGGATACAACTGCTATTATTCCATGGCTGAAGGAGACCTTTGATTATGAAGTTATCTGCTGCTGCATTGACTGCGGACAGGGCGAGGAACTGGACGGACTGGACGAGCGTGCAAAAATGTCCGGCGCTTCCAAACTTTATATCGAAAACATTATTGATGATTTCTGCGACAACTACATTATGCCTTGCGTAGAGGCAGGTGCTGTTTACGAAAACAAATATCTGCTTGGCACTTCCATGGCACGTCCTGCTATTGCAAAAAAATTAGTGGAAATTGCCCGCAAGGAGGGCGCAGTTGCTATCTGCCACGGCGCAACCGGTAAAGGCAATGACCAGATTCGTTTTGAACTTGGCATCAAGGCCTTAGCTCCAGATATTAAAATCATTGCTCCCTGGCGTATGACAGACGTATGGACCATGCAGTCCCGTGAAGACGAGATTGAATACTGCAAAGCCCATGGCATTCACCTTCCATTTTCTGCTGACTCCAGCTACAGCCGTGACCGGAACCTGTGGCACATCAGCCATGAGGGACTGGAACTGGAAGATCCATCCCAGGAGCCAAACTACAAGCACCTGTTAGTCCTCAGCGTATCTCCTGAGGAAGCTCCGGATCAGCCGGAATACGTAACCATGACCTTTGAAAAAGGTATTCCTACCAGCGTAAACGGCGAAAAAATGAAGGTATCCCAGATCATTGCCAAGTTAAATGAGTTAGGCGGAAAACATGGTATCGGCATTATCGATATTGTAGAAAACCGTGTAGTCGGCATGAAATCCAGAGGCGTGTATGAGACTCCAGGCGGCACCATCCTGATGGAAGCTCACCAGCAGTTAGAGGAACTGATCTTAGACCGGGCTACGATGGAAGTAAAGAAAGACATGGCAAACAAATTTGCCCAGATTGTCTATGAAGGCAAATGGTATACCCCTCTTCGCGAGGCTATCCAGGCATTTATCGAGTCCACCCAGCAGTATGTAACCGGAGAAGTAAAATTCAAGCTTTACAAAGGCAACATTACCAAAGCCGGAACCACTTCTCCTTACTCCTTATACAGTGAATCCCTGGCTTCCTTCACCACAGGAGATTTGTATGACCACCATGACGCTGACGGCTTTATTACCTTATTCGGCCTTCCGTTAAAGGTTCGTGCCATGAAGCTGGCAGAAGTAAAAAATAATCAGAAAACTGAATAATCCCCACATTTAGCCATTGCAATGTTATGAGGGTATCGCAAAATCAAATTAGACGATTGAACGATACCCTCATATTTTTTGTAACCATTCAGCCATGCGAAGATTCAGACAGAAAAAAGCGTTGAAAGCTTGTTTTTATAAGAATTTTTCTGTCTGAATCTTCATAGGGCGGATGCCCGACGCTTCTTGCACGCTTACAGCGGGCAAGAAGATGCATGGCTGAACTGTTACTATTTTTTTCTTACGATACTATGAATTTTATTGAAATCCCCCTGGCTGATTTGATATAATCAGGGTAACTATTCAGGACGGTGTGAAATCTGGTGCGAGAAGATGCCCCGTCCTGAACACTACAAAAAGGAGGATACTCTATGGAATCCATGAACCTGAACGGCCAGCCTTACTCTGCCTCTCTGAATCAGACAGAATCAATTGGACGCTACACAGCCAAGACCTTTGCCTGGATGTTTGCCGGTTTAATGCTCACATTTCTGATTGCATTCTTCGGCTACGCCACAGGAGCTGTCATCTATGTTTTTGCAGTTCCATATCTGTACCTGATTTTAGGCATTGCGGAAATCCTGCTGGTAATTTTTTTATCTGCCCGCATTGAAAAAATGTCTGTCGCTGCTGCAAGAGCCTTGTTTTTCACCTATGCAGCCCTGAACGGCGTTGTATTTTCCGCATATTTTCTGATTTACCTGACTGCAGACCTGATTCTGGTCTTTGGAGCTACTTCCCTGTTTTTCGGTACTATGGCCTTAATCGGCTACTTTACCAAAGCGGATTTAAGCAGGCTTCGCAATTTCCTCATAGGCGGTCTTGTCTTTCTGCTGGTTTTCTGGATCTTTGCCATGTTTATTAACTTAGACCAGTTTTCCACCATTGCCTGTACCATTGGCGTATTTATTTTCTTAGTATTTACTGCTTATGATACCCAAAAAATCCGAGCATACCACGCCCACTACTCCCAGAATCCGGATATGCTGGCTAAGGCCTCCATCTTCTGCGCTCTGGAACTGTATCTGGATTTTATCAACCTGTTCTTATACTTATTAAGACTTCTTGGAAGAAATCGAAATTAAATTTAAGGGGCGCTGTTTCATAAATGATGGCTCATCTATGAAGCAGTGCCCTTTTGCAATACTCCCGCCTATTTATTTACCTTTCATTTTTCAACTCTTCATCCACCAAGGTTCTGTAAAAACTCAATTTCTTTTATCTGCCCGTATTCCTGGTACTTTTCCGAAACCAGCAACTCCAATCCTTTTTCCTTCAGTTCTTTCCAGCTTTCCTTTTCGCGGCGCACAAGAATTGGATAATACTGTACTCCATTCTGCTTCGCTGCTTCTCGGTCCCCAGGAGCATCTCCTACCATCAGAACATGAGTCGAATCATATCCTTTTTTTAAAAGAACCTCAAGGCAGTGTGCTTTGCTTCCAGAATCCTGACAGCAAAGAATATCCACATGTTCTGTCAGCCCACACCTGTTCCACTCCTCTTCAACTGCTTCTCTATTGGCACTAGATACAACTGCCACATCTGAGAACTTATGGACTGCTTCCAGACCTTCTCTTACATATTCAAAAGGACGTTTTTCGTCTTCTGTCAACATATTAATCGCTTCATTTACCTTCTGGCTCCACATAAGCGCTTCTTGAAAAACAGGATTGCTTCCTTCTGCAATTTTTTGTTCTAATGCAGAATTAGAAAGTTCAGGTGCATGCTGCGTCCACTCTTTCAGTTCTTTGATTCCCTCAATTGGCTGGTAGTTCTCCGATATTTCTCCTAACGCTATTGCCAGCCCCTTAAAACGGTTGATTCCCCTTGTCATAGAATACAGATTAATCTCATTCCAGCGTTCCAAAATCTGTTTTTTCCATTTTTGAAGTCCCCATTGCTCCACCATCACAGGGCCAAAGCAGCGAATATGCTTAATATCCATCGTATCCATAGCACAGCCATCGCTGTCTACACAGACCAGAAATTCTTTTGTCTTTTTGAAATTATCCAGATCGTTCATTGTTATCATTCACCTCTCCGTGAAACCAACTTTTTACAGTAATCCTTTACCAAGAACAAGTTCATTGTTTCATCAATTTTCGCCTTTACCTGTTCCTCATATCCTTCCGGACAGAGTTTTTTTACCTTTTCCCAAATCATGTTGCTGCTGAATCGAAAGTCTCGCTGATATGGTACGTAGTCAGCTGTCTGCTGATACCAGTTTAACAGAAGTCCTTTCATTTCTGTCTCAACCATCTGGTATTGGTCATCCTTTATCAGATTATGTAATTCTTCCGCATCCTGTTCCATATTATAAAGTTCACAGCTTCCCTCTGAACGGTAAATATACTTCCACTGCCGTGTACGAACCATTGTTCCTTTCGCGTGAGCTTCGTCATCATACTGCGCTGCATAACGGGGCCACATTACAGAGAAACGAAAACCGTTTTTTATTTCCGGATCTACCGATTCGCTGCAATGACTTTCATTCCTGTTTCGTCCTCCCTCACAGAACACTGCATTTCGTACCGCAACAGTCCTGTCAGCAATCGTTGGAAGCAGACTCTTTCCAAAATGATAATGGGACGGCTTAACCCCTGCATAATCCATCACAGTAGCATAAAAATCTACCAGTTCCACTAATTGGCTACATACTCCAACATCTACTCCATAGTCCTTAGGCGGCTTTATGAGAAAAGGAACTCTGGTCAGTTTATCCTCAAAACAGTTCTGAACTTTTTCCACAACTCCGTAATCTCCTGCGTAATCGCCATGATCACTAAGGAAGAAAATTGCAGAGTCCTCATAAATTCCGGCCTGCTTTAATCCCTGGCACAAACGTGCAAATTGTGCATCTACTTTCGCACACATTCCCAGATAAACTGCCCGAAGCTCATCCCACTCTTCTTCTGGCATTTCGTCTAGATTCTGATACCGGTGCAGTAATGTCAGCATCTTTGCTTTTTCTGTTCCCTCCTCAGGCATGATACGTTTAGGCAGATTTTCACGTTTTATATCTGAAAAGTATGGTTCCTCCACATTATAAGGCGGATGTGGATATAATGTTCCTACAAATATACATAACGGCTTTTCGTCATTTGCGTGTTCCACAATTGCACGGATAGCAGCATCTACATCTTCATCATCCTCATTATAATTAAGTCCATGTTCATCGGTTTTTAACTGCCCGTTGCAGAATGAATAAAACTCAGGGCTTTCTGGATTTCCACGGGGATTGTCCTTTACACTGCCAGGAGCCGCATCAGCATTTCCCCCATAATACAGTTCTGACACATGGCTTTCAATCAGCCCTTCTACTTCTCCTGCCACTAAATCATTGCGCGCATTCGCCCACACATAGTATCCGGCTTCTTTTAACTCTTTCAGCAAACTGGTTTCGTAGGACTGCAGCAAATACCCCATGGTCCTGTGTCCTAATGTATGTGGATAGAGTCCTGTAAAGAAACTGCACCGGCTGGGCACACAGACGGTATTCTGACAATAGGCATGTTCAAAACTTACTGCCTCTGTATGTGCAAACTGGTCAAGATTTGGCGTATATGCAGCCGGATTTCCCATATGTCCCATGGTATCCCAGCGCATCTCATCAGGATTGAAGATAATAATATGTGGTTTTTTCCTCATTTCCGTTCCTCCTTACAGCCTTGTGTCCCAACGATCGCACCAAACAAGGTCGTTATACGTTCCGGTAAACTCACTTTTTCCAATCAGTTTCTGCACAAAGGCATGGATATATTCCTTTGTCGAACCATACGCATTTACAAATGTTTTCATCATAGGCATATCAAACAAATGATTGGTATAATTAAGAGATACTGCCACTGTCGGAACTTCATGCTCATACCATGGAATTTCAAAGCTGTGTCCGATTGAGTAGCATACCCTGACATTATTTTGCTGTGCATAACCTTTCATGCTGACAGCAACTAAAACCCAGTCATAGTCCCTCTTGAACTGCTCTATACTGCGTTTTGCCATCATAATTCCTTTGTTAGAAGGATGGCTTCTTTTCATTTCCAGTTCATAAAAATCATCTGGTGCTGTAACTGTGAAACCAGCTGCCTCCAGTTCTTCAATCAGGATTTTCTTTCCGGAATCTGTTCCATTTTCCAGACGTTCCGGTGCACTTTGGATATAGTACAGCATTACCCTGTTTTTCTTAGCTGGATCAATTGGAAGTAAATTCTGGGTGTCCTTTACCAGCGTAATACTATTTTCTGCCGCATGCATGGCAGCCTCATGGTGCTCTTTACAACCTACAACAGAAAGAGCTTCTTTAGACGGAAACTGTAACTGATCCAGTCCTACTTTTGCTTTTAAACCAAGAATTCTGTGCAGTGCATCGTCCAGACGTTCCTGTGTAATTACACCGCTGTGCAGGCCCTCTTTCATGTAAGCAATATCTTCTTCTGGATCATTAAAGAACAACAGCATATCACATCCGGCTGCAATTACCCCTGGCACAACCTTGCAGCGCGGCCCTGCCGCATTCATGCCAGCCATATGGGACGCATCTGTAACAATCAGTCCATTAAATCCCAGTTGTCCGCGAAGCAAATCTCCAAGAAGTTCTGGAGCCATAGTAGCCGGCATAATATCTTTATCCTGTATGCCAGGACGGAGCTTTCGGCTGTAAGCCGGCTGACAGATATGTCCAATCATCATGCTTTCCAGCCCTGTTTCAATCAGGGCGCGGTAAACCTTTCCATAGCTCTGATCCCACTCTTCACAGGATAAATCATTACATCCCATAACCAGATGCTGGTCTCGTTCTTCTGATCCATCTCCTGGAAAGTGCTTTGCTGCACAGGCAATTCCATGATTACTCATTTCTTCCATATATGCCTTGCTTAGTGCGATAATTTTCTCTGGATCATTTCCAAATCCCCGTGTATTGACAATCGTATTTCTCCAATTTAATACCACATCGCATACTGGTGCAAAAGTCCAGTTGCAGCCTACTGCAGCTGCTTCGGCTGCTCCAACTCTTGCCATATCCCGAACGGTTTCCTCTGTACAGCTTGCTGCACAGGCGGCTCCTGTTGCCACCATAGTACCTTCTCCTACTGCGCCGTTACCTCCTGCTTCGCAGTTTGCCGCAATTAAAACCGGCACTTTACTCTTCTCCTGAAAGGTACGGTTCTGTTCCCATACTTCTTCCAAAGTTCCTCCCTGCCAGCGTACTCCACCAATGTGGTATTTATTGCACAAGGCATCTAAAGTTTCTGAATCCCGTTTCATGGTCAGATTAATAAAAAGCTGACCTATCTTTTCGTCCTCGCTCATCCCATTAATTGTTTGTTCTACCCATGCAACCTGTTCATCATTCAGATAGAATGGTTTTTCCCTTAAATTTACCATTTTTCTCCTCCTTTTTATTGGATAATCAGTTTTCCCTTTGCTGTAGGCGGATTATTTTTCCACCGCTCATCGAGACGTTCTCCTGTTATCTGTTCATACTTTCTCAGCCATTTGTTCATTTGATTATGGCTGCGATGAGCTTCTTCGGCCTGTTCTGGAGATATAATCTGCATTGCAATAGTATGTAATTTTTCTGTTATAGCTGGATATTCTTTTCGCACATTTCTCAGTTCTTCCGGATCAGATTCCATATCCAGCAAAACGGCCTGTTCTTCTAAACCATGGTATACAAAATATTTCCACTTATTCCAGCGTATCATAATTCCGTAACTTACCTGTTCCGGCTCAAACGGCTTATTCGGCTCCCAAACACTGGCTCCCCCTCTGCTTTCTATATACTGACTCACTACCGGCCTGTCTGCCAGTTCATCGCTTAACTGGCCTGAAATCAGTGAAGTCAAATCCATTCCATCTATCCAGCTTTCCTCATAAGAAGTACCTGCCATTGAACAAATCGTTGGTCCAATATCCAGAAGGCTGGTATTTTCCCTGATAACTTTACCTTTTGGAATCCCTTTTCCTGATAAAATAAATGGAACACGAACGGAATCTTCAAAAAAGGTCTGCTTTCCGTACATATTTCTGGCACCAACGGTATCCCCATGATCGCTCATATATCCAAATACTGCCTCGTGATCATATTTTTGTGTATAGACATCAAAAGCTCTGCGAAGTTCTCCCAAATGACGATCGGTTTCTTCAATCATGGCACAGTATGCTGCTGCCGCTTTTTTTCCTGTTTCTCTATCCACCTTTTTCTGGTGGGAAACCAGCCAGTGGTTCTCTTTCACAAAGTCCGGAGTGCTGTCAAATGTAGACGGCAGCCATCCTCGTTCTAGATATTTCTGATATAATTCCGGATCTGCTACATACGGGAAATGAGGTCCAAAGGTACCAACAAGAATAAATTGGGGTTTTTCGTGAGGTCTGGATAAATATTCTACAGCTTCCCTTATGGTATCATCATCAAAATAGCGAACGGGTGATTCTCCCCCTCCGATAACTTCCAGACAGCCCCTTGAACTAAATGTAGGCATAAATTTCCCACGTTCTTCAGCAACCTCTTTTATAGGAGGAACCCAACTGGTAGGGGTCATATCTCCTCCAAGACGCTTGGTAAATCCATGACGAAGATCCTTTCCCGCAAAATGCATTCGTCCTATCAATACAGTCTCATACCCAGCCGCTGCAAGTGCATAAAGGAACGTAGGGGCTGTATCTGCTAATGTGTGATTATTTCCTGTTACTCCAATTCGTGTTGGGAAACATCCAGACAACATAGACATACGAGCTGGTACACAAAGAGGGCAGGCTGTATAATGATTGATGAATCTTGTCCCCTCTGCTGCCAGCAAATCCATATTCGGTGTATCTGCCACACCGCTCTCGTGTCCCATAAACCAGGCTGCATGCTGATCACTCATCATTAAAAGAATATCTGGCTGTGACATAACTTTTTCCTCCATATCTTGATTTATGATTATTATAACAAGCAGAGTGTCTTTCTAAATAGAATGATTCTACTGGCAAATGGAAAATCTTTTTTTTAATATAGAAGGAAATTCGTTTGCCAAATAGTTGCTTGACAGTGTTTGAGTACACATGATACCATAAAATCAGCAATTACAAAGGGGGCTATTTTTTGGAAAAAATTATTAATACTGCATTGCAATACATCTCCGCTTCTTTTAACACAGATGCCGTCCTGTTTCACAAAGATTCCTACGATTTTAAACTTCCCAATCCCTACAGTTCTGAAAAAGAAAACCAGATTGTATGCCAGCTGTTTGATTCCACGCAGGATTCTGTTTTCTATTTAAATGATCGCCTCTCTGTATCGTATTGCCTGGCATTTTTACAGCAGAATGCTATTTTAGTCGGTCCGTACCGCACTGGCAGCCTTCATCGTTCCGATTTTCCTCTTCCGCTTTTTTCCTCTGAACAGGAGCGGCAGATTTTTTTCCAATACTACACTGCTCTTCCAGAAATTTCCCTGGAGGCAGTCAAACGTGCTGTCCGCCTCATATTTTTCTGTGTTTATGGTTACGAAAACCAGCTTCACGAAGAGGAAATTAATATCCGCGAATATTTACGGGGAGAAATTCCTCTTATTTCATCCGATCCGAATCTGTACCATTCTGATGAGCCGAATTATACAGAAGAAAACCTCTATTACATCACTCAGATACGCAGCGGTAATTATACGGCTGCCCTTGCTTCATATATGCAGATAATGCGCGGAAAGGGCAGTCCTTTTGACCGTCTCAGGGCTACCGAAGGTTTAAGTGTCATGCGTACCCTTACCCGCATCGCTTTAAGTCTTGCAGAAGTTCCAGATTCCAGTTCAGACAAACTGCTCACCAGCTTTAAAAATCAATGCCGGAATGTATCCAATGTGAATCAGGCTGTGCATCTCTGCCAATGGCTCATAGAAAAAAGCTGCGATCTGGTAAAACAGCGCCATACAAAGCAATACAGTTCCTGTATCCAGGAAGCCATTGGATATATTCACGAAAATTTAACCCAGGCTATCACTGCTGCTGATCTGGCTGATGCCGCAAAGCTGTCTGTAAACCGATTTTCAACCCGATTCCATGATGAGGTAGGCATGACTCCATCTGCTTATATCCGCTATCAGCGTATGCAGATGGCAGCCAGAATGCTGGTCTACACCAATTTGGATATCCAGCACATCTGTACCAATGTGGGAATTTTAGACAGCAATTATTTTACGAAATGTTTTAAAAAAGAGTATGGCATCTCCCCTTCTGACTATCGGAAACGCGGCATTATCGATGACCCAATAACCTGAAACGTGGTGCCGCAAAATCATCTGGTTTTGCGGCACCACGTTCTGTTATATTTGATATTAAGCTGTCTTTCTCTTTTCCAGTTCTTCCCGAATCACCTCCATCTTCTCAGGAGTCAATTCATATTTACGCATTGCAATTAAATTGATAACAAGGCCGATAATTACCATGCCGTACATTCCAAACAGTCCAATTACGAATAATGAATTGGAAAATGGGGTATTGGCGTCTGGAAGTTCGCTTCCAAATCCAACCAGTGCAATCAAAATGCTGACCAGAGTAGGACCAAGAGATGAAATTACTTTATCTGCAAAGGAAAACAAACTTCCTACAAGACCAGGCACATAATTTCCACTGCGGTATAATTCATAATCAATTACATCTGCAATCATTGGATTCGTTACATTACTGGTTATCATCGTAAATCCTTTATACAGGCACCATAACACTAAATAGGCGATTGTAAAGAATGTCCATCCGTTAAAACCTTCCATATTTGGGAAACTCATTGTATGAGGATCTCCAAATACCCATAACGCAATACTTAATAAGCAGATAACAA
Source organism: uncultured Clostridium sp. (assembly GCA_900551135.1). Taxonomy (GTDB): domain Bacteria; phylum Bacillota; class Clostridia; order Lachnospirales; family Lachnospiraceae; genus UMGS1370. The sequence continues at coordinate 21,755 of URUX01000004.1, read as the reverse complement.
TACCGCCAAAGCTGCTAAATGTCATAGCTTTACGAGGACCAAGTTTGCGGGCAATGCCTCCTAATCCCAGTAAAAGCATAATAATGCAGGGGATTAATGTATACTTATTGGCACCGCTGTTTAATTTCGCATTGCCTGCAGTAATTGCAAACATAATAACAACAACGGTTGCATTGTTTTGACAGACTGTAGCCAGCTTATCGGAACCTGCAGATAAAATCAGCATCTGCAGCGGTTTATTATGACGGATAACTTCCCATGCTTGTTTAAAGTCAAATGGCTTATCGGAAGGTGCTTTAAAATCCTGTTTCCAGGTATCTTTTTTGCTTAACCCAAGACACGCTAATATACAGAAAACCACTGTGATTGCAGCGTAAACTGCCCACCACTTTACAAAAAAGTTATAATCGAATTTTCCTTTGGAAGCAGGAAGTAAATGCGAGTAAACAATGATTGGGAGTACAGAGTACATAATCTGAAGGCTGACTCCTCTGATTAATCCAACCGATGCCCTCTGTTTTGGATCATCTGTTAATACCTGTGCGGAAGCACGTGTTGCCGGATTGAACATTGTTGCTCCAAGAACCAGTATCATATAAAAGATTGAATATACCACCAAACGAAGAGGTGTACTTTGCGGAAGTTTGTTAGGAATAAATACCATTAAACCAGACGAAACAACACAAATAAACATACCTGCAAGAATCCATGGACGGAATTTTCCAATACGGGTATTCGTTCTGTCTACTGCTGCTCCAACCCCTAAATCTGTAAAAGCATCCCATATACGGAAAATCGTAACGAAAGAACCTGCAAGTACTGTACCAATTCCTACAATACCTGTAAGATAGTACTGAAAGTAGTTGGTGAAATTGGTAAAACAGTTCATTGAAATGCATAGCAGGGAAGCTGCCAGTAATTCAAATAATGATGCTCTTCTAGAAAATGTTTGTTTCTTTTCCATTATCATTCTGCTCCTTTTTTATTCATACTCACACACCAGGCCAAAGTTGTGTTTTATGCCTTTAGTATACCGTCCAGATTGCTCTAACACTAGAACAAGATTACCAAAATAGAGAAAATTCTACCGCAATTAACATTTTTTCTGTTTCTTTTACCAAATATTTTGTGTGTTTTATCCAATTCTCCAGATTTATTTTAGTAAAATCAGCTAAAATCGTGTTTATCTTTAAAATTTTTCTGCTTTTGATAAAATATTTCTATTTGTTCTGGCACTTCCAACTATATAATTCAGATATCAAGGTTCATTAAAGGAGGAGTCATATGAAATCCCGTCCCAATTTTATTGTAATCCACGCGGATCAGCTGCGGGCAGATTGTGTTGGAATCAACGGACACCGTAAAGGAATTTATACTCCCTATATTGACTCTATTGCTTATCAGGGAGCCAATTTTACATCTGCATATGCCACCTGTCCTCTCTGTATTCCCCAGAGACTCAGCCTGCTCACCGGACAGCTTCCATCTCATCACGGCCTGTTTGCCAATGTTGGAATCCCCTATCTTCCCTTAGAGACCACCCTGCCTACAGAAATGAGAAAAGGAGGATACCAGACAGCGCTTGTTGGCAGAACGATGCACACCTATCCATTTGATCTCAGCTATGGTTTTGAATACTACCTTCCTGGAGATCCCAGCAATTCCAATAAAGAAAAAGACGCTTTCTTTACTTATGTGCGCGATAACAGTCCTCGTGATGCTGGCGGTTATTATGGAGGAGGCCCTCACAACAATTCCAGAGCTGCATCCCCCTACCACCTGAGTGATGAATGTCACCAGACCAAATGGGCAACCAACCGCGCTCTGGATTTTCTCCAGAATCGTGACGTATCCAGGCCCTACGCTTTATTCGTAGGTTACTATGCCCCTCACAGTCCCCACAATCCTCCTAAAGAATTTTTTGGCCGTCTGTATCAACGTACAGACCTTGGATATCCGTCACTTTCTGACTGGGACATTCCGCCTGGCAGCAGCGGAAATATTATGGCACGGTATCATACCCTCAGCGAAGAAGAACTGCGATGCCTTTATGCCGGATACTATGGAAATATCTCATTCCTGGATACACAGGTTGCCCGCATTTTAGAGGCAGCAATGCGTGATCGAAATACTTATGTAATTTTTACCTCTGACCATGGTGAATTACTAGGAGACCACTATCTGATGCAGAAAAACAGGCCTTATCAGGGTGCTGTTCACATTCCTTTTATGATAATGGGACCTGGAATCTCTGACAGTCAAAGTATTGACGCCCCTATCGGCTGGCATGACATTATGCCTACATTACTTGATTTGGCAGGACTTCCTGTTCCTGATAGTGTAGATGGCCGCAGTCTGGCTCCCCTTTTATGCGATGGGCTTCCTTCTGAACCATGGCGTACTTATCTCCATGGCGAATGCTGCCATGACTTTCTATTTGATGCAAAAACCAGGCCAGTCAGCAGCCAGCACAATTTTATTTATGAAAAAGGTTCCCATTACTTAACAGATGGAACCATGAAATACATCTGGTATACTACCAGCGGACGTGAACAGCTATTTCATGTAAAAACAGATCCTGGTGAACAGCACGATCTGTCCTCCAATCCTTCTTATGCATCAGAGCTTGTAAAATGGCGCACTTTGCTGGTACAGGAACTTTTTGGACGTGAAGAGGGCTTTTCAGATGGAACTTCCCTGATTCCAGGATGTGAACCGCAACGTACCAGCAATTCTATCGCCTCTCTGATAAAACAAAGGCAGGAAGAAGGATTTACCATGGCATACAGCCGCAGTCAGAAATCTCCTCTCGAAAAACTGGAGTATGAGGATCTTATGAAGCGATAGCTAAACACTATCAGAAATGATTAAGCGAAATAAAAAATATATTTTTAGATCTAACTTTGGCCGGAAGGCTCTTCCAGATACCCTTCCAGTTCTTCCATATTTTTCGGAATCGGAAGTTCGGGAGCAATCATATTTTTCCGGCGCAGACTTTCAAACAGCCGCATCACCGAAGGCTGCACCAGACTGGTTTCTGACAGCAGCTTTTTATCTGCAAATACTTCGCTGGGCGGCCCCTGGCGCAGTACGGTTCCTTCCTGGAACACCACTGCTTCATCTGCCCAGGAAAGGGCATAATCCACATCATGGGTAGCCATTAATACGGTTATCCCCTTTGCTGTCATCTTATCGACTGCCCGATTTACCATCTCTGCATGTCTGGGATCCAAGGCTGAAGCCGGTTCATCCATAATGACAATCTCCGGCTCCATAACCAGCACATCTGCAATGGATACCAGTTTTTTCTGTCCTCCTGACAGAGCGTGAACCGGCTTATCCCGGAAAGGAGTAATATCCATTTCATCCATAATCTGTTCTACTGCTTTCTTTGCCTGTTCTTTCGACACGCCCAGATTTAAAATACCAAAGGAAATCTCCTGGTAAACACTGGCAGAAAACAGCTGATTGTCCGGATCCTGAAAGACAATTCCTACTTTTTTCCGCAGATCCAACAGGCTCTTTCTGGAATAATCCACTGGTTTTCCATCGTAATACAAAACGCCGGAAGACGGCCTGTGAATCCCGTTACAGCACAGAAAAAATGTGGATTTTCCAGAACCATTGGAACCGATAAAGGCCGTTTTGCTTCCCCGTTTAATTTCCAGGGAAAGTCCGTTTAAGGCAGGCAGTTTGCTTCCCTCATAGGAGAATACCAGATCTTGTGCTTTTAAAATAATGTCCTTCAATCTTATCTCCTCTCCATCCATAAAAGGAAAATCAAAAACGCTTCAAACACAGCAATCCCTGCAAGTTCTTTTTTATTTACCGGATATTCTTCCTCCAATACCCGAACCGCTCCATCATATGCCCTGGATTCCATGGCGTCAAAAAGAGCATTGGAACGTTTTATGGAACGCACAAATAAGGCGGAAACCAGCATTCCAAAGGAACGGAGACTGGTTTTGTAATCCCTGTACCCAAGCCTGGAATGCTGGGACAGGGTTATGGAATGGGCACAGTCCAGCAATACAAAAATAAACCGGTAAATCAAAAGCATCAGTTCCATTATCAGAAACGGGCACTTCACTTTTCTAAGGAAACTGAGCAGATCTGTCATAGTGGTATTACAGGATAGAAAATACATGCATGACACTGCTCCCATTGCTGTAAGGAATACCCGTACGGCATAGGAAACCGTTTCCTTTCCGGCAGTCAGATACCAGGTTCCAACCGGAAATGCAAACAGTTCCAGTGGTGTCTGACGAATCGATATTCCTAAAATCAATCCATTTATAATTAAAAACACCAACGGCACAGTTAACAGCTTCAAATAATCGAAAAGGGGGATTCCTCCCTTTCGTACTGTCAGAATCCCCATAACAAAGAACACCACTACTGCCAGCAAAACCGAACGGCTAACTACACAAAGAACCAGAGGAATCATAGAAAATGCAGCTTTTTCCCCTGTGTGGACATACCGCAATCTGGAGTTATAACTAAGCCGGTCTATGGTGATCATCTATTCCTCTTCCTCATCTTTCATCCATTTTTTCCGCTCCACAAAACGTCCCATGAAAAATGCCATGATGCCAACTCCGATTCCCGTCTGAACACAAAACAGCATACTTTCTACTTCTCCCGGCAGTTCTCCCCCTAAAACAGTCTCCAAAAGAGGGGCAGCCCAGGGCTCATAGTCCGGGTCCGTTGTCTCTATCAGGGTATTTCCCTTATCGTCTGCACCTCCAAATTCTGCATCTTTTAACAGAAATAAAGGTGCAAAGGAAATAAATACTGCTGCGATCAGCAGAATCGCCATTAATTTTCCGCTGCTTTTGCCTGTATGCTCTTTCTTTACGTTCTCCATTCCTATCTGCCCTCCTTGAAATATCCAACTGCCCTCAGTTCCGGTCTGGCATAGCTTTCCAGGGCAGTCATCACCACTACTGTCAGCAAACCTTCCACAATGGCAAGAGGAAGCTGGGTTCCTGCAAAAATCACCAGATTCTCTTTTAATGCCGCGCCAAACGTCACGGCGGCATTATGAGCCAGGGCAAGCTGGAATGCCGTAATACAATAAGTAACTAAATCCCCTAAAAAGGCGGCGCAGAATATTGAAACTTTACGGTTTGCCTTACTATGATTTAACATGCGGTAAATAGCATATGATACAAACGAACCGGCAATCGCCATGGAAAAGGTATTGGCCCCCAACGTAGTAAGACCGCCATGAGCCAGCAAAACAGCCTGAAAAACCAATACGATCAGTCCCAGAACCGATACAACGGATGGGCCAAACAAAATAGCGCCCAGCCCTGTTCCAGTCATATGGGAACAGCTTCCGCTTACGGAAGGAATTTTTAAGGACGAGATTACAAATACAAAAGCCCCAGCCATGGCAAGAAGGGTAATGGCACGCCGGTTTTCTCTGAGGATTTTCTGAATGGAGAAAAATCCGGCAGCCAGAAAGGGAAGGGAAACTGCCCCCCAGGCCAGACAGGAACCAGCAGGAAGAGCGCCTTCCATAATGTGCATCGCATAAGCTTTTTGGGGAATCCCAAAAGTTACTGCCAGTACGGCAGCAATCGTTACCAGTGTCTTTTCTTTTTTCGTCATAAGACTCTCCTTTCATTCTTTGTGTGTACCCATCTCACACCATTCTATTCACGCAAAAAAGCGCTCCTTCCTGGCATTTGCCAGACATATGAAGAGCGCCGACGGCAGGGTAATCAGCCGTCTGCACAAAAAGCCGTCCTTCGCAGCTTTCTGCACAAATTTCCTATGGTGGGCAGTTCTTCTGGCTTAAGCGTCATCGCTTCTTCCTGCCTTCCCTGGCTTTCACGCCCAGTGGCATATCTGGGAAGAAACTCTTCTATTACAGCGGCGTGACCGCGGAGGAATTTCACCTCGCTTCCCTATTCTCCTGCGGAATGAATCGCAGGCACCGCACCATATTAAATTGCAAATTCATTATAATTCAGTCAAATCCCGGCTGTCAAGTTAAAAAACCTGCTGTACAGCCGCCTGTGAGCATTTCCTTTTCGCTCATCCTGGCCTGTACAGCAGGTTTTCAAATAGCCTTATTTACTTACTGGTTATTAAATCAAGCCCATCATAGCCGGCAGTCCCGTACTGATAAACGGTACGTAGGTAACTAAAATCAAGCCTGCCAGAATAGCCAGATAATACCACATCATATACGGCATGGTCTTTTGCAGGGATGTATCCCCTACCTTAATGGCTACAAACAGAGTATTTCCTACCGGAGGAGTAATGTTTCCGATACACAGATTGTAAACCAGAATCAGTCCGAAATGAACCGGATGCATCCCAAATGTCTTTACTATCGGAAGGAACAGAGGCGTAAAAATCAAAATTGCCGGCGTTACATCCATAAAGGTACCTGCAATCAGCAGAATAACATTCATAATCAGCAGAATCAATATCTGATTGCTGGTCAGTCCCAGCAAAGCGGCCGAAACTGCCTGAGGAATCTGGGTAAATGCCATTACCCATCCTAAAATGTTGGACACGCCAATTAAAAATACAACCATGCCGCTCATCTTGGCACTGTCTACCACAATCTGCCAGAAAGATTTTAAGGTAATGTTTTTATATAAGATTCCCAGAATCAGCGCATATACCACTGCAATGGCAGCGCCCTCTGTCGCCGTAAAAATACCGCCAATAATACCGCCGATTACCACGACAATCAGGGACAGAGCCGGAATCGCGCGGTAAGTGCATATCCAGAGATTCTTCCAGTTGTATGTTCCCTTTTCTCCTTTATATCCCATCTTTCGGGCAAGGAAAATACACACCACAATACAGCACACGGTCCACAAAATTCCCGGAACATATCCAGCCATAAACAAAGCTGCAACTGAAGTTCCGCCGGAAGCCAGCGAATACGTAATCAGCGCATTGGACGGAGGGATCAGAAGGCCGGAAGGAGCAGACGCACCGTTGGTTGCCGCACAAAGAGCCTTGTCATATCCCTGCTCTTCCTCTCCGCCTTTTACCATACTTCCAACTGCCGCTGCTGCTGCTGAAGCTGATCCAGAAATCGCTCCAAACAGGGCATTGGCTCCTGCATTGGTTACCAGCAGCGCTCCCGGAAGCTTTCCTAACAGCGCCATAACAAAATCAACCAGACGTTTTGCAATACCTCCCTGATTCATCAGGTTTCCTGCCAGAATAAAAAACGGAATGGCTGTCAGGCTGAACTTGCTCATACCTACAAAGGTTCTCTGGGCTCCGGTAACCACTGCTACATCTAACGGGATTACCTGCAATATTGCAACCAGAGAAGAAATACCGATGGAATAGGCAATGGGCACTCCCAGTGCCAGAAGTACCAGCAGAACTATTAAAATAATCATTAAAGACTGAATTGCCATTTACTTCACCTCTCCTTCCGTTCCTTTTACGATTTCTACCATATTCATAACCGTATAAATCATATTTAGAATTCCGCACAAAGGAAGCACAATATAAAAAATACCAATGGGCACTCCCAGAGAGGAGGTCATCTGTCCCATGGCCAGGGTGGAAATCTGGATACCGCCGTACACTAAAATCACTGCGGAGAAAATAAACGCAATCAGTTCGCACAGGCAGTTAAGCACCTTCTGGCCAACCGGGCTGCATTTTTCCACTAAAATCGGTATATTCATATGTCCCCGTTCGCTGGTAACAATGGCTGCTCCCATTAAGCTGGCCCAGGCAAACAGGTAGGATACCAGTTCTTCTGACCAGGTTGAAGGAGCTTTTAAAATATAACGGGTAAATACCTGCCAGCAGGTCAAAATTACCATTGCCAGAAAACTGATTCCAGCCAGCCCCCGAAGCATGGTATTTAATAAATTTCGCAGTTTTTTCATACCTTCACCCCTCCTACTCTGCAGCCGACGGATACTCGGCGTTATATTGCTGGATCTTATCGTAAATAGGACGGATGTCCGGATGACTGTTTAAGAAATCCTCATGCATTGGCATGCAGATATCCTGGAACGGTTTGGTGTCCGGATACATAAACTGCACATGCTGTTCGTCCTCTGCCTTTTCCTTTGCGCTGGCAACAGCCCTGATCCACTCCTCCCGCTCTACCTGATTCACCAAATCAAATCCTTCCTCAAACACTGCCCGGTCTTCTGCTGACATGTCCTCCAGGAATTTGTTGTTTGCCACTAAAATATCAGGAATCATCTGGTGCATATCATAAGAATAGAACTTGCACACATCTCCATGGCCATTTGATGTCAGGGCCATCTCGTTGTTTTCTGCTCCGTCAATTACCTTTGACTGAAGAGCCGTATATACTTCTCCAAATCCCATAGGAGTTGCTGAACCACCCAAAAGACTCATCATCTGAACGTTGGTAGGAGACTGCTGAACACGGATTTTCAAACCCTTTAAATCAGCTGGAGAATTGATGGGGGTGGAAACCGTATAGAAGTTTCTGGTTCCGGCATCAATCCAGGTAACTGCCTGAAATCCCGCATCTTTGGTGGATTCAAAAATCGGGGAAGTCACGCTTTCATCATCCATGGCTGCATGGTATGCCTCTTCTGATGCAAACAGGTAAGGCATATTAAATAATGTATAATTCTCAGAAAATGTCTCCAGGATGGAGTTGCTGGCTACACAGATGTCAATGGCTCCCGTCTGGGTCAGCTGAACCATGTCTGTCTGGGAACCAAGCAGTTCACTTGGATACACTTCCACATCATACTTGTCTCCCAGCCTGCTCTCAATAAACTCTTCAAAAGCCAGCAGAGCAATGTTGGTTGGATGATCCGAAGCCTGATTGTGTCCTACATAGACAATGTCTTTTCCGCCGGAAGCCGATCCGCATCCGGCTGCCAGGATTGCTGCTGTGCATACTGCGCTGAAAAGCAGCCACTTTTTCTTTCTCATAATCATACTCAAGTCCTCCTTTTCTCTTGATTTGTTTATTATATCTCAGCTTATACAGAATCCGAATTGTTAATATTGCCTCTCATATTGCAAAACTTAACATTACTTTAACCGTCTGAACCGGTTATTCTATGCTATGATTATAATGAACATGATTTCTTATCATTTCAGGAGGTTTTTTATGTCAAATAATCATTTTTTTGTATCTCCTGTAAATTCCTTTGTGAACCATCATGCGTTTGAACTTCAATATGCCTGTGACACAGTCCCTGCCAGTTTTTCTCCACACCGCCATGACTTCCATGAATTTTCTCTTCTCTTAGACGGCGGACTTACCATTTACCTGGATGAAACTCCCCATAAATTATTTTCCGGGGATATTGTTTTCATACCGGCAGGACTGTCACACCATCTGTCCTGTAATCCCAGTTGGGAATCGGTACGTCGGTTTGTTCTGCGAATTTCTGCTGACTACTTTGAACAGCTTTCCAAAAGCAGTCCTATCTGTACCTATGGACTGGAAATGGCACAGTTAAACCAACAGTACCACTATCACTGCAATGCGGCTTTATTTCATTCGATCCAGCAAAAAATGCAGGGGTTAATTGAGGAGTTTACATCGGATCGGTTTGGGCGTTCGACCAAACTGGCTCTGGGCATTAACGATTTTCTGCTGTTTTTAAGCCGTCTGGTATTCGAACAGCAGCAAAAAGCCGTTCCAGAGCAGGAAGCATCCCTCTATGATATTCTTATTAAAATTATTGATGAAAACATCGGCAGAAATCTTTCTCTGGATTACCTTGCTTCCCAGGTTTATGTGAGCAAATACCACATTTCCCGCGTCTTCAAACAGCGCCGCGGAATTCCCATCCATCAGTATATCATCAAACGACGGATCTCCTTCTGTCTGGATGCTTTTTTAAATGGAGAACCTATCACGCAGGCCTGCTCCCGCTATGGGTTTAAGGACTATTCCTGCTTTTACCGGGCTTTCAAAAAAGAATACGGCCTGTCCCCTCAGGAATATAAATCCAAAACTGAGGAGAAGGCCGCTGCACATCTCTAATTCTTTATTCAGTTAATTCTTTTGCACTTGCAATATAATAGTGGCGTCCATTGGCGCTGGTGCACCGTTTCCCCAGCGCAAGCAGCCCTTCTGCTTTCACTGTTTTTGCTTCTTCTGTAAGTTCTCCTGCTTCTAACAGCAGGTCCGCAAGCTGCAGCGCCATCTGCCACTGGCCTTCTGACAGCTTTTCCCTGGCTTCTTCCAGTACCCTGTCCGCTCCGGCCAGTTTTAAAAGTTCTGCGGAAAAGACTGAATCTGGCAGGCGGCTTAAGTTGGTAGCATTTCCGTCAAACCATCCAAAATATCCATGGTAAACCGAACGGATCGACCACTCTACTGTCCCGTAAAATTCTCCCAGCCAGGGGAGGTCTTCATATTCTTTTGGAAGCTTTACGGCTTCTACGGTTTCACTTTCCGTCATTCCCTGATTCATGCAGTCCAGTGTCTGCAGCAGAATGGACTCAATCGCTCTGGAAAATCCTGCCAACACCTTCTGAACCTGTTCCTGACCAATAACCGGCATGGTATGGCCTGGCAAAAGTGCTTTTGCCGGGTATTTCATCATAGCCTTCAGGCTGTCTGTCCATGCGGCAATATCGCGGTACTGACTGCCCCGGATAGCATAGAGGTTTGGCCAGCATCCATAATAATTATCTCCGCAGCAAAGCACCTGATCCTCCGGAAGCCATAGAAACATCTGATCGTCAGTTTCACCTACTGCCGAAATCATCTCTATCTTTACTCCGTCAAGGATACGTTCTACCCGTTCTTCCGTCTTATAAATCGTCGTAGGCGGCAGAAAGTCATACGTTCCATCCCCCACTGCCTTTCCTTCCCGGATGCCGATACCCTGGGTAATACATTCTTCTTCTGTCAGTCCATAGCCAAACTGCCGCACTGTCCGTCTCATCAGAACGTCATTAATCCGCTCCGTATATTTTAAAACCGGACGCCTGGGAGCAAAGGCAATAATCTCTTCTGCCACATCTTTAAATGCCCCGGCCCCGCCTCTGTGGTCCGGATGACCATGGGTATAAATAATCGTCTTTACCGGTTTGTGATACGTTTCGTCTAACTCCTGTCTAAGGCGTCTGGCCCGTTCATCGGAGTCCAGGGCATCCACCAGAATCAGGGATGTATCCCCTTCGATTACAATGCTGTTGCTGTGTCCGTAGCCTACATATATCTGAATCCTGTCATTAATTTTCACAACCTGTCTGGTATATGATTTCTCTGCGTGGCTGCGCAGAAGTTCTGCTGCGTGTTCCTGGAACATAACTGTACCTCCTCATTTTCCACTCCGTTTTCAAGTTATAATCCCATTGTAACCGATTTTTTAACGTTTGAAAAGAAGGCACAAAAAAGTAACCATGATTACAGCCTTTTCACAAACAGAGCCCGGATAGCATTCAGAACCGCCAGCACCATTACTCCTACATCGGCGAAAATTGCCAGCCACATGTTGGCGATGCCGAAGGCACCCAGAACCAGGCAGACTGCCTTAATGCCCAGAGCAAAGATAATATTCTGATATACAATCCTCAGACACTTTCTGGAAATCTTAATGGCCTTTGCAATCTTTAACGGATCATCATCCATCAGCACAATATCGGCTGCCTCAATAGCTGCATCGGATCCCAGAGCGCCCATGGCAATACCAATATCTGCTCTGGACAGAGCCGGAGCATCGTTGATGCCGTCACCTACAAATACAATCTTATTTTTTTTCTTATTTTCACCCTGCTTTTCCTGCAGCAGTTCCTCTACCCGTTCCACCTTATCAGCCGGCAGCAGTTCACTGTACACTCTGTCTATTCCCAGATCAGCGGCAACCCGATCTGCTACCCGTTTGGAATCTCCGGTCAGCATTACCGTTTCTTCCACTCCGGCTGCCTTCAGTGTCTGAATCACCTGTTTTGCATTTGGCTTGATAATATCAGAAATCACAATATGGCCTGCATATTTTCCATCAATTGCCATATGAACGATAGTTCCTATCGAACGGCACTCAATGTAGGGAACATTCAGTTTATTCATCAGCTTGGCATTTCCGGCTGCTACCTGATGGCCGTCTACCACAGCCATCACGCCGCTTCCGCTGATTTCCTCAATATCCCGTACCCGGGAGCAGTCCAGTTCCTGTCCGTATTCTCTCTGTATGCTCTTGCTGATCGGATGGGTAGACGCACTTTCAGCCAACGCTGCAAACTCTAAAATCTTCTGATTTTCCAGTTCATTGTGATGGATGCCATTTACCACAAAAACGCCCTGGGTCAGCGTTCCTGTCTTATCAAACACAACTGTTTTGGTCTTTGACAGTGTTTCCAGATAATTGGAGCCTTTTACCAGAATTCCCTCTCTGCTGGCACCGCCAATTCCTGCAAAAAAGCTAAGAGGAATACTGATTACCAATGCACATGGACAGCTGATAACAAGGAATGTAAGAGCCCGGTACAGCCACTGGCTCCACTGGGGAGCCGTTCCCATAAATACCATCTGAACCAGAGGCGGAAGCAGAGCTAATGCAAGGGCACTGTAGCAGACTGCAGGCGTATAATACTTGGCAAATTTAGAAATAAACGCCTCTGATTTGGATTTTCTGGAACTGGAATTCTCCACCAGTTCCAGAATCTTGGAAACTGTAGATTCCTCAAACTCTTTTGTCGTCTGAATCTTTAATACCCTGGTCATATTCACGCATCCGCTGATGACTTCGTCTCCTGTATTTACCTCTCTTGGAAGACTTTCTCCCGTCAGTGCGCTGGTGTTTAAGCTGGATTTTCCTTCTACAATGATTCCGTCAAGGGGAACTTTTTCTCCTGGGTGTACCACAATTACCGTTCCTACCGCAACGTCATCCGGATCTACTTTTTTCAGCTTTCCATCCTCTTCGATATTGGCATAATCCGGACGAATATCCATAAGAGCGCTGATGTTTTTCCTGCTTTTTCCTACCGCATAGCTTTGGAAGAGTTCTCCAATCTGGTATAAAAGCATAACTGAAATAGCTTCTACATAATCGCCGGTATCTAAAAGACCTATAGCCATGGCTCCAACTGTAGCTACTGCCATTAAAAAGTTTTCGTCAAAAACCTGACGGTTTACAATTCCCCGAAAGGCTTTTCTTAAAATATCGTAGCCTATGATTCCATAGGGAATCAGATACAATAGAAACCGTCCATATCCTTCTACAGGGCTAAATTCCAGTCCTATCATCAGAATTGCCGTTATGATAATACGGATCAGCACTTTTTTCTGCTTTTTCGTCATGTCGTTCCTCCTCATTTCATCATGTGAGCATTTATTCATATATGTCTTACTGAACCTATTATACAGCCAGCCAAAAAAAAGTCAAGTAAAACTTACCCGTTTCCCTTGATTTTCAATTCTGCCCATATTATAGTATAGTTCAAACAGCAGATTCTTATGAATCAGAACAGGAGGGCTTTTATGCTGACAAAAGAAGAACTTCCCCCATGTCCGGTTGCGACTACCGTACACTTAATCGGAAATAAATGGAGACTGTTAATTCTCCGCAATCTCCTGGAACGACCATACCGTTTTAATGAACTGTTAAAAAGCCTTCCCGGCTTAAGCCAGAAAGTTTTAACTGATAACCTCCGCTTTATGGAGTACAGCGGTCTCATCACACGTACCGTATACTCAGAAGTCCCGCCCAGAGTTGAGTATTCTCTCAGTGAACTGGGCGAGACTATGAGACCGATTATTGGAGCACTGGGGGAATGGGGGGCCAATTACCAGAACTGTAACGCTCCCATTTCCCGGCTTAATCTTCCATTACTTCCTGAGCCATCTCTACCATCTGGCTTTCCGTAAGGACTGGCTCAAAGCCCATCAGCAGGTAGCTGATGCCGTCTGCTTCCCAATTTACGCAGGAGTATCTGGTTTTTTCCACTTTGTCGCTTCCATATCCCACGCTTAAGGTTCCGGCCTCCTCTGCCGTCTTCTCCTCTTCACTCAGTTCATAAGAGGGCGGCACAAAGAGGCAGTCCATCTCTGTGTAGTAATAAGAAATCCCGTCTTTTTCATAGTGAACTCCCTCCGTATCTCCTTCTTCTGGTCTGGATACATATTCATCCAGCGTAATTTCCGGAAAACCGGATTTTACATAGGAAAGAGAGACTTCCACAGGAAGAGGCGTCTTATTTCCCTGTTCATCCATGCCGGAGGTATGAACCGGATAGCCTTTGTCAAATACATAACCATTATCAAATTGTTCCGGGGCATTGATTTCAAATGCAATCTGATACGTCTCTTCTGCCTCTTTCATTGCTTCGTAAGAGGTAAATTCTTCCAGGGCTGTGCTGTGGGATTCAAACCCGTAAAAATGTCCGGCTGCCATAACTGCTGCGCTTCCTAAAATACACATGGCTCCCGCTGCCGCTGCGATTCTCTTAAATTTCCATCCCGAATGTTTCATATTTGTTTCCTCCTCAATCCGATTTATTTGTGATAAAACACGGTTTCTCAGGGCTTTTTCCTGAACAGAAGCCAGCTTCTGCCTGCTTTTCAGTTCTTCCGCCTGAAGGTCTAAGGCTTCCCGAATCCGGTTGTCCAGTTCCTGCTCTGCCAGCTTTTGTTCCTGCATATGCCCGGTCTGCCGTTCTCTCATAACAATACCCTCCCTTCTAAACCAGTACTGTAAAGTTCCTCTTTCAGCCGTTTTCTCGCTCCGTAAAGCCTGGATTTTACTGTACCTTCCAGACAGCCGGAGACTGCGGCAATCTCCCTGGTACTCATTTCTTCAAAATAGTACAAAATCACCATGGTTCTCTGCTTTACAGGCAGTTTCAGAATCGCCTGGTACAGTTCTTGTGATTCTTCCCTTCGCTCTACGATCTTCAGCACAGAATCTGCCAGTTCCTTTCCTGCCGGACTGCATTCTTCCATAGTATCTCCAATCGGATGTTCCCTGCTTTTTTTCTTTAAGTACCGCCAGGCAATCCTGGTCATCATCCGTATCAGCCAGGATTTAAAATGCTCCGGCTCCCGGATAGAAGTTCTTTTTAAATATGCCTGGACAAAGGTTTCCTGGACAATATCTTCGCTGTCTGCATGATTTCCGGAAATCAGGTATGCCAGTCTTAACAATTCTCTCTGGTTTCTCTGCATCAGTTCTTCAAATGCCTCCAGATCGCCTTTCTGCATCAGTAAAACCAGCTTGGCGTCTTCCATCCTCATTTCCTCCTTCCTGTTTGGTGCACCTGCTATATAGAGACCCGGATCGCAAAAATGGTTCATTTTATTTTTTTATTTCCAGATCAGCGAAAAACGGACTTTCGATTTTTCGAAAGCCCGCTTTCCTACCTGGTTCTGTCATTTAGTTTTAATACAAACCGGTTTCTGGTTACTTCCAGAAATCCTTCTTTCTGAAGCCTTCCCAGTTCGCTGGACATGGCGCTTCTGTCTACCGCCAGATATTCTGCCAGTTCTTTCCGGTTAAATGGCACTTCAAAAGAAGGGCTGCCATGTCTAACTGCCTCTTCCGACAGATAAGACAGCAGCTTTTCCCGGATGGTCTTTTGGGACATGTGGCGGATCGTTCGATCCATCCAGACCGTTTGGTCTGCTAAAATACGAAGCATATTCTGGAGAAGCCGGTTGTGAAATCCACAGGCCAGACTGCATACGTTAATCATCCGTTTATACTCCATAAATACTGCCTCACACTCTTCCAGCGCAATCAGTCCTACCGGCAAAACCGTCGCCTGGGCACAGGCAAACTCCTGGCCAAACAAACTGCCTGGTTCCAGAATTTCGTAGCCTTCTTCGCCTCCCCAGAAGTTTTCCCGAATCACCTGTCCTCTGCCCTTTACGATCATGGCAAAATCTGTAGCCGCCTGTCCCATTCGGAAAATGGATTCTCCTGCCTGAAAAATCCTCTGTTCTGCTGCCAGACACTGAAGCATCGTAGGTATTTCATCATCCCGCAGGCCGTAAAACAGCGGTGAACGCTTAATCACATATAAGAAATCATCCATTTTGATTGTATTCCCTGTAATACTGTTGTATATACAACACTTATTCTACTTTACCTGTTCTTTGTAGATAGCAATTACCCGTTCCATGGCTTCCCGTCCCGGTGCCCCAATCGTAACTCTCTTTTCGACACAGTTCTTCATACTGATAGCCTCATAAATATCTTCTTCAAATACCGGGCTGATGGCCTGATACTCTTCTAAGGTCATATCGTCCAGAGCAATTCCTTTGTCTATGCAAAACAGCACCAGCTGTCCTACAATGCCGTGGGCATCGCGGAAAGCCACTCCCTTTCCTACCAGATAGTCTGCTGCATCTGTGGCGTTGGTAAATCCGTTTTTCGCACTGGCTTCCATCACATCCTTACGGAAGGTCATGGTAGAAATCATTCCGGTAAAGAGAGCCAGACAGCCTTTTACTGTATCAATGGCATCAAATGCCAGTTCCTTATCCTCCTGCATATCTTTGTTGTATGCCAGAGGAATCCCTTTCATCGTAGTCAGCAGGGAAACCAGGGCGCCGTAAACCCGTCCGGTCTTTCCCCGGATCAGTTCTGCAATATCCGGATTCTTCTTCTGAGGCATGATACTGCTTCCCGTACTATAGGAATCGTCAATCTCAACAAACCGGTACTCGTTGGTGTTCCAGATTATAATCTCTTCGCAGAACCGGCTTAAATGCATGGAAATCGTGGACAGGGCAGACAGAAGTTCAATCAGATAATCTCTGTCTGCTACGGAATCCATGGAGTTTAAGGTCGGGCCGTAAAAATCCAGCAGCTGGGCTGTATACTCCCGGTCTAAAGGATAGGTGGTTCCTGCCAGAGCCCCGGAACCCAGAGGGCAGTAGTTCATTCTCTCATAAATATCATGGAGTCTTCCCCTGTCTCTGGTAAACATTTCAAAATATGCTCCCATATGGTGAGCCAGGGTAATAGGCTGCGCCTTTTGCAGATGGGTAAACCCCGGCATAAAGGTATCTAAATTGTCTTCCATGATGACCAGCAGTTCCTGCAGGAGTTCTTTTACCAGGCCATCGATTTCCCTGATCTCATCTCTGGTATATAATTTCATGTCCAGAGCCACCTGATCATTGCGGCTTCTTCCCGTATGAAGCCGCTTTCCTGCCTCTCCGATACGTTCCGTAAGGGTCTCCTCCACAAAAGAATGGATGTCCTCTGCTCCTGGCGTAATGCTCAGTCTGCCGCTGTCAATATCTTCCAAAATTCCCAAAAGGCCTGTTGTTATTGCTTCTTTGTCCTCCTGGGAAATAATCCCCTGTTTTGCCAGCATGGCTACATGGGCCACGCTTCCCTGAATATCCTGACGGTAAAATTTCTGATCAAAAGACAGGGATTCATTAAAATTGTGTACTAACTGATTGGTTTCCTTGGTAAAACGTCCGCCCCATAATTTCATAATAACTGTCACTCCTCTTTTTCTGCTTCGTATTCTGTAATCTCATAGTTCTGTTCTGTTTCCTGCTTCCAGCCGGTGTCACATTCCTCTTCCGGCCTTCCCATACTTCCTGGCAGAGATTTCCGCTTTTTCAGAAATTCCCAAAGGCCGCAGAAACCGACAATTACTGCGCTGGCAACGGCAATCAGAACGCCTTCTTTTAATCCCTTTGGCTGGTACTTCATAGAAACGGTGTGGTGACCTTCTGCCAGTTCCACACCTAAAAATGTGTCAAACAGCTTTACTCCCGGAACCGTCTGGCCATCTACCCAAATCTCCCATCCTTCATCATAAGGAATGGAAGTAAATAAGATTCCGGAACAGCCGTTTATCACTTCGCCTTCCAGTTCCGTATCATTCCATTTGCTCAGTTTCCATGGCATACGGTTTAAAATATCACAGGCTTCTGCCAGCCCGGTTTCATCAAACCGGTACATTCTTACATCCATAATCTGACCGCTGTCACAGGTCATGGAGATTTTCTGCCCTCTTTCCAGATACCCCAGTTCCAGCAGATATCCTCTGTCTACGTTATCAAAGGTCTTCGAATCCTCCTGAACATTCACCGTCACCTCTTTCAGCTTCCGGTTCATTACAAAGGCATAATATTCTCCGGATTCTTCCGGCGTAAACTCATACTGATTGCCGAACACCTCTCCGTAGGCCTCCAAGAGTACCGGACTGGCGCCAATTGCCATACACAAATCATTCTGTACGTCTGCCGGATTTGCCATATCAAGCTGCCAGTATTCTTCTATTCTGCTGTCTGTTACAAACCCCAGAGGCAGGGCATAGGTGTTTTCATAGAGATAGGTTTCTCCTGACTCTGCCACATAGGACATATGGCTATCATGGGCAGGCTTTTCCGAATACAAGCCATATTTTACAGCAAACAATGCATCCACTAACGGAGTGCTCCCGGTAATGCTGTAGGCATTGGTAGAACTTTCACAGCCTATTTTCTTGAAAAATGCAGATAAATCCGCATTGGCTGTAGAAGAAAACAGGGATACGGAAGGGAAATTCATCCATGCACCGTCATTTTTGGTCTTCCTGGTTACCTTCTCCACCCGAAAAAAGCTGTCATTGGGCAGCAGTTCTCCCATTAAATCCCTGACATCTGCATTATCTTTTATATAGCTGGTACGGCTTGTCGTCGTTACAGACGTAACCGTCATGTTGACTGCCGCTTCTATAGATACCAGTCCCAGAGCCATTAAAATCAGAGTATTCCGGCTAAACCTCCGCTTTTTATAAAGCCGCATCATTCCAGCGTACGCTGCCAAAAAGATCAGAGCCACATAAAATACAGAGAAATGGAAATGATCCTCTTCTACCAGTTTTTCTGCCAGAATTACAAATCCTGCGGATGCCCAGAACGCAACGGCCACATGGCGCAAAGGCGTTTCTTCCAAATACATATAAGCCCGGTAACACAAAACCAGCATCAAAAAGATATAGATAAAGGACTGACGGCACGGAAGGCTGTTGGGATAATGGAATCCATGCCAGATAAAATTCAGCACGTTAACGGAAAAGCTGGCATAAAACAGCAGCAGCATTCCGGAATATACCGCCTTTTCCCTCAGACTTATCTTCTTGCAGGCAAGATAAAGGAAAAACAGGATAAATACTGCGATTCCACAGTATATATTAGGCCAGTGCTCAAGGCCAATCTCCGTTTCCACATTGCCGATATGGCGGGCAATCATGTCAAATATGGAAAAATAGGAACTGACTGTCTTTGGAAAATTAAAATCTCCGGAAGCGGTAGCCTGCAGCGCAAAAATTTCCGGAAGCAGCACCGCTGCAGCCAGCCCTCCTGCCAGAAGAGAATACACCGTAAACTGCCAAACTGCCCGGAACAGGCGTTTCCAGCCCTGGAAGCCTTCTAATAGTAACAGCGCTCCAAAATCAATCACCATAAAAATACAGACCATAATGGAAATATAATAATTGGAAAGGATGGACATTCCCAGAGCAATGCAGTAAAGAAGCCCCTTCTGCTCTTTTACCAGACGTTCCAGCCCCAGCATTACCACCGGAAACAGTACGATACAGTCCAGCCACATAATATTCCAGCTGTATGCAGCCATATAACCGGAAAGGGCATAAAAGATGCCAAAAAAGGCCACCCCAAAATCACTGGTCTTACAATGTTTCCGGAGGTACCACGCCATAGAAAGACCGGCCAAACCAATCTTAAGGACTATGGAGTAGGTCATAAACTCAATAATCAGTCCTTTTGGACACAAAACCAGCAGCCAGTTGAAAGGACTTGCCAGATAATAGGCATAGAGAGACGCAAAATTTACTCCCATTCCCACATCCCAGCTATACAGCAGGCTGCCGCCATGTGTCAGCTTATACTGAAACTCAGAAAAAAACGGTGCATACTGATGATACATATCCGTTCTTAAAAAGCTTTCTTCTCCAAACGGGAAAATCCCTCTCTGCAGAAAAATAATCAGCATAATCAGTACCGGAACAACAAATGCTGCCGTCAGGCCGTCTGCAGGCCGGATTACACTTCTTAGTATCTTCTCATTGTGACCGCATCCGGCGTATTCCTGTTCTTCGCCATAGTCCTCTGGCTCTTCATCCTCTTCTGGAATATTTTCTTCCAATTCATCCCCTGAAAATGGTTCTTCTAAATGTTCTTCCGGCAAATACGCTCCGTCTGATTCATAAGATCCATCCTCTTCCATCAGACTGCTGTATTCTTTTTGGGCTTTTAACAGCGCATCTGCCGCCGGAAGGCTCTTCGTCTCTCCATCCTGCATGTTCAGCAATTCCTCCAATTCTCTGGAAATCCGCTTAACTTCCTCATGATCCATGATGAGTCCCCTTTTCCCTGGTTCCCTTAAATATCCAGATCTTGCTGAATACATAATTCATAATCAGGTTGACTGCAGAAACGATCAGCTTGGACACATAATTATTCCAATGCATCCACCCTACCATGACAACCATCATAAGCCAGGTTAAAACGCCGGATACTCCCCTGCATGCAACAAATGCAGAAAATTCCTTCCATAAATAAGCCGGCCTGAAATTAAAATTGCGAAATACGATTAATTTATTCACCACATAAGCAAAAGCTACAGCAGCCACCCAGGACACAGCCTGAGCGATTTTATAGTCGATTCCCGATTCACACATCACGGCATATACCACCCAGTCCACCAGGGTCGTCAGCACGCCGCATACAATATAGGAAATCGTCTCGTAATTTACACACTTTTTCCAGAGTTTCTCTATCATTTTATTCTATCCCCCTGCATGTCTTTCATTCACCATATTTTTCTATTCTACCGTTACTTTCCCTACTTTGCAAGCAAATCCTTTGCGCCTTCTGAATAGTGGAGCGTTCCGTCTTCTGTAATAAAAAAGGCATATACCCCTTCCAGAGAATCTACCAGCTTCATTCCTTCCTCCAATCCCAGTGAAAAACAGGTGGTGCTTAATCCGTCCCCATCTACCGAAGCAGGAGAAACAATGGTTACATCCGTCAGACCATTTTGATAAGGATATCCGTCTTTGGGATTTAAAATGTGATGATAATTGACTCCGTCCACTACAAAATTGCGCTCGTAAACTCCGGAAGATACCACAGACTGATCGGTAATCTCCAGTACTGCTACCTGCTCATACCGTCCTCCAAAAGGCTTTCTAAGTCCAATCCGAAATGGCTCTCCGCTCACCTGCCTTCCTAAGCAAAGCACATTTCCTCCCAGATTAATGACTGCACTTTCTACGCCCTGCTGCACCAGATACTCTTTGATCCGGTCTGCAATCCAGCCCTTTGCTATGGCTCCCAAATCCAGCTGTACCTGACTGTCTGACAGTTCTATCTGACTGCCAAAAACCCGGACTTTTTCATACCCTACTTTCGAGGCTGCCTCTGCAACGGCCGAAGGCTCCGGCACTTTTTTGTCTCCATCCGTAAAGTTCCATAAATCGGAAAGAGGGGCAATGGTAATATCAAAAGCGCCTTCTGACAACTGGCTGTAAAAAAGACCTTTCTCTATTAATTCTGCCGTTTCCGGTGAAACTTCTATCGTTTTCTCATTCTGCTGCCGATGATTGATACGGTAAATATCACTTCCCTCTGCCGTCTTGCTCAGCATAGCTTCGTAATCCTCACAAAGTTCGATACACCTGTCCAAGATAGCCGTATCTTCCGTATCATACAAAGTAATGGTAATGAACGTATTGAGGGCAAAAGCCGATTTGGTAATGGGTTCTGTTTTCTTTTCTGCACCTCCCAGAAAACTGTATAAAAACAGCGCTGCTGCCGCCAGAACAACAGC
>URUX01000003.1 GCA_900551135.1 uncultured Clostridium sp. | reverse complement strand
CTCTTTCCTGTCCGGGCTGTGCGGCGGTTTCATGCCCTCGGTGTATTGTAGCCCAGTATTTCCATGTGCCTGTAGTATTTGCCAAGAAGACCAAGACTAAGAATATTGCAGGAGATGTCTATACTTCCAGGGTAGAATCTTTTACTCATGGAAGAGTGTATGATATTATTGTGTCAAAAGACTTTTTAGGACCAGAAGACAAGGTGCTTTTGATTGATGATTTTCTGGCTAATGGTAAGGCGTTAGAAGGACTGGCTCAGCTGGTACAGGATGCCGGCGCTGATTTAGTAGGAGCCGGAGTGGTGATTGAGAAAGGATTCCAGAGAGGTGGAGACGCTATCCGCGAAAAAGGAATCCATCTGGAATCTCTTGCAATTGTAGAGAGCATGGATGCAACAACAGGGGAAATTATTTTCCGCGAAGAGTAAAAAATGGGGCTGCAATGGGGAATATAACAGAAAACCGGAGCAGCCCTGTCTGATCCCATAAGAGGAGAATTCAGGATATGAGCAGAAAGGCGTTATTTTTCGATATTGACGGCACGTTATTAAGTGAAATTACCAGGCAGATTCCGGAAAGCGCAAAAGAAGCGCTCAAAGAAGCGCGGAGAAAAGGCCATGTAGTATTTATTAATTCCGGCCGCAGTTACGTTCTGGTAGAACCATTGTTAAAAGAAGTGGAGACGGACGGGGCTCTGTGCGGATGCGGAACCTGTATTGTAATCGGAGGAAAAGAGGCTTATGCCGGCCATGTGCCGTTTGAGACTGGGATAAAGCTTCGCAAAGCCATTAAGGAATTTGGAGTAGAGGCCGTTCTGGAAGGTTCCCAGGGATGCTATTTTAATGAGAAGCCATACCGGACTCCGTGGATGGAACGGCTTCGTCTGTCTGTCAATGAAGAGATGGGAGGCCCGTCTCACTGCCTTGAGGATACAGATTATGAATTTGATAAATTCTGTATGACAGCAGATGATGAGGTTGATATGGACGGATTTTTTAAAGTAATTGAAGAAGATTTTACCATTATCAACAGGGGAGGTTTTTATGAATGCGTGCTGAAAGGACATTCTAAAGCCACAGCAATTCAGTGGGTTCTGGATTACTATGGCATTCCGTTAAAGGATGCCTATGTGTTCGGAGACAGCATGAATGACCGTTCTATGTTTGAATTTGCAGAAAATGCAGTCCTGATGGGAAAGCATGATAAAGGCCTGGAGCCGTATGCGACGTTTACCACCAAGACAGTAGAAGAAGACGGAATTGCGTGGGCAATGAAGGAACTGGGAATCATTTAACATCATAAGAGGCTATATGAAAAATTTCAGGAAAAATTATCTGGGGGCAGCGCTTTCTGTGCTGCTTCTGTTTTTTATCATATGTTTGGTAGCAGGAGTAATCTGCCGGGAACAGAGAACACCATCAGAGAGAAGGCCGCAGCAGTCCCAGGAAACATTACGGGAATCTGAAAATGCGGAAACAGACGTTTCGGAAGCCCAGACTTCGGAAACAGAATGCCAGGGAGATTCCAATACGGAGCATTCAGACGAAGAAACAGAAAGAGCAGAATCGGGACGCCATAGGGAAGAAAACCAGCTGACGGAAGAGGAACAGCTGCCTTATGAACCGCCCTGTCTGGCCATTGTTTCGGATCTTCACTATCAGAGCCGGGGAATTACGGATTTTGGAAAAGCATATCGGGATTTTCTGGCTTCCAGCGATGGAAAACTGGTAGATTACCTGCCGGAAATTTTAGATGCATGTGCAGAAGAAATCATCGCCATGGGGGCAGATGCGCTGATTCTCAGCGGAGATATTACCATGAATGGAGAGCAGGAGAATCATTTGGAATTATCCGAAAAGCTGGCAGAGATCCAGAAAGCAGGGGTTCCGGTGCTGGTGATTCCTGGAAACCACGATATTAATAATCCTCATGCATCCCATTATTTTGGAGATACCAGGACTCAGGGGCAGCCGGTTACGCCGGAAGAATTTTATGGGATTTACCATCATTTCGGATACGACCAGGCCAGAAGCCGTGATGAGTCCTCTCTTAGTTACGTATATGAACTGGATGAGCGGTATTGGCTGATGATGCTGGATACTTGCCAGTATGAACCAGTGAATCTGGTAGGCGGCAGGTTAAAGGAAGAAACTTTGCGATGGATGGACAGAGAACTGGAAGCTGCAAAAGAAGCCGGAGTTACGGTCATTCCCGTAGGCCATCACAACCTGCTGCCCCAGAGCAGTTTGTACACCGCAGACTGTGCCATGGACAATTATGAGGACGTGACAGCGCTGCTGGAAAAGTGGAAGCTGCCTGTTTATGTCAGCGGGCATCTTCACGTTCAGAGATTAAAAAAGCATAATGGACGGCAGTTGTCAGAAGAACGTCTGGGGCCAGGGCCGAGACTGGCAGCAGAACTGGAAGCAGAAAAGGAAGCAGAGCCTTACGGGATTTATGAGATTGTCAGCGATTCTGTCAGTATTGCGCCTTGCCAGTATGGAGTCATGCGCTGGGATGAAGAAGGAAATATGACCTATCAGACCAGGCTGACAGATGTATCGGGCTGGGCAGAAAAGAATCATAGTTCCAATCAGGAATTATTAAACTTTGAATCCTATTCCCATCAGTACGTAAAAGAACTGATTGCTCGCCAGATTGAAAAAAAGATGGATCCGGTATCCTGGGAATTAGTCGGTGATATGACGGAATTGTATGCAGATTTATATGAAACCTATTACGCTGGAAAAGTGATTGACGAAAAGGCCGTAAAGGCCAGCACTGCCTGGCAGTGGTGGATTCGTCTGCTTCCGGACAGCCGCCAGGTCCGGGAAATGAGGGCTATGATTGGAGACAGCAAAAAAGACAATAATTATCTGTACCTTCCAAAAGAATAATTATAATGTAAACACTTACAAAAAAAGCAAAAATACTCTTGAATATTTTCCAGACATGTTGTATAGTAAGGAAAAGAGGAATGTAAGTACTTACAAAACTATAAAATGATGGAGGGTATCACGATGAACGGCAATGTAAAAGAGACAGTGATTCAGTTTGGTGAAGGCGGATTTTTAAGAGGGTTTGTAGATTACTTTTTCCACAAATTACAGGAGAAGGGTCTTTATGACGGTAAAATTGTAGTAGTACAGCCCATTGAAAAAGGAATGTGTCAGATGCTGGCAGATCAGAACTGCGAATATAACTTATTCCTTCGCGGCATCAGCAATGGCGAGGTAGTAAATGAACACACCCATATTACCTCGATTTCCAGAGCGCTGAATCCTTACACCCAGTACGAAGAATACATTGCATTAGCGGCCAGTCCGGATATGCGGGTGCTGGTTTCCAATACGACAGAGGCAGGCATTGAGTACCTGGGAACAGAAAAGTTTACCGATATGCCTCCAAAATCTTATCCGGCAAAGCTGACCCAGTTTTTGTATAAGAGATTTGAAGCCGGCCTTCCTGGAATGATTCTGCTGCCATGCGAACTGATTGACAACAACGGCGACAACTTAAAGGCCTGTGTATTAAAATATGCAGATCTCTGGGAATTAGGAGAAGAATTTAAAAACTGGATTAACAAGGACAACGATTTCTGCAGCACCCTGGTTGACCGTATTGTAACCGGATACCCGAGAGACGAAGCAGAAGAACTGAATAAACAGTTAGGCTATACAGATAATTTGATTGATACTGCCGAAATTTTCCATTTATGGGTAATTGGCGGACACCATGAGGATGAACTGCCATTTAACAAAGCCGGATACAACATTGTATGGACTGATGATGTAAAGCCATATAAGAAGAGAAAGGTACGTATTTTAAACGGCGGTCATACTTCTATGGTATTAGGCGCATATCTCTATGGTCTGCAGACAGTAGGAGAGTGCTTAAAGGATGAGACCGTCAGTGCATTTTTAAAGAAATGCCTGTTTGACGAGATTGTTCCAACATTAGGAAATACGGATACAGACATTCAGTTTGCCAAAGACGTATTAGAACGTTTCAGCAACCCATTTATCAAGCACCAGCTGTTAAGCATTGCCTTAAACTCTGTCAGCAAATTCCAGGTACGGGTACTGCCGACTATTCTGGAGTATAAGGAAAAATTCGGAACATATCCAGAGGCGCTGACCTTCTCTATGGCTGCTCTGATTGCCTTTTACAGAACAGATAAGGCAAACGACGGCGCTGAGATTATGGAATTTATGAAGACAGCTTCTGTAGAAGATATTATGAAGAGAGAAGACTACTGGCATGCAGACTTAACGGAGATGATTCCTATGGTTCAGGGATATTACAATACTATTCAGGAAAAGGGCATGGCAGAGGCATATAAGGCAGTATTGGCAAAATAGGTTTATTCCTCCTATTGTTAAATAGATAACCACCTAAAAGAGAAGCAGCATCAGAGATATCCTGGTGCTGTTTCTCTTTTTAAATGTACAGAAAAAGGAACAGAGAACAATATAGTTTGAAAATGTAAAAATTCTGTCAATTCAGAAGAAGAAATAGGCCGTCTGCTGTGATATATTGCAATTACAAAGAAATAGTTAAGTATGCATACGAAAAAAATGTGAAGAACAAGGGGAAAACGAAGATGAAAAGTTGGAAAAAATCGCTTGGAATTGCAGCGGTATGCGCTGGGATTCTGATAGTAGGGGCAACCTTTTTCTCTGTGTCAGGATACTCAAATAGTGATGTGCTGGAATTGCGTCTGGCCCACAATCAGGCTGAGGGATCAGAAATCGCAGATTCCATTGCAAAAATTTCAGAATTTGCTGCAGAAGATCCCGACAAGAATTTAAAAGTTTCTATCTATGCCAGCGGCGTGTTGGGAACTGAAAAAGAAGAGATTGAAATGGTGAAAGCAGGCGTACTGGATATGGCAAAGGTAAGTGCCAACACGCTTGGACAGTTTAAAGATGAGTATTCCATTTTTGCAGTACCATATCTGTTTCAGAGCCAGCAGCATTATTATGATGCCTGCGAAAAAAGCGAAAAAGTGAAAGAACTGTTTCAGTCCACAAAAGAAGACGGCTATATTGCCATCGGTTATTACGCCAATGGTTCCCGGAATTTTTATCTGAAAGAAGATGCAGCCTGTACAGATCCTTCTGTATTAAAAGGAAAGAAAATTCGTTCCATGCCAAGTTCTACTTCCATGGACATGATTGAACTGATGGGCGGTTCTCCGGTGCCAATGGCGGCTGGCGAGACCTACAGTTCTTTACAGCAGGGAATTGTAGACGGAGCAGAAAATACAGAACTGGCATTAACGGTAGACGGACATCAGGATCTGGTAAAGTCTTATACCTATACAGAGCACCAGTACTCACCGGATATTTACATTATCAGTACCAAGACCTGGAATAAGATGACTCCGGATCAGCAGGAATATCTGGTATCTTCCATCCAGAAAGCAAATGAAAACTTTAAGAATTTGTATAACGGCATGATGGCTGAAGCTATGAAAGAGGCAGAAAGCCATGGGGTTCATGTTTATCGGGACATCGATAAAACCGCATTTATTGAGGCAGTTCAGCCGGTACATGAATCGTTCTGTGCAAAGGGAGAAAATTATAAGGCCCTTTATGATGATATTCAGAAATACGCCAATTAAGGAGGTTACAGGATGAAAGTTTTAAATAAAATACTGGAAACCGTACTGGGACTGCTGGTAGCAGTCATGGTACTGGGCTGCCTCTGGCAGGTAATTACCCGTTTCGTGTTAAATAATCCCAGTAAGTATACAGAAGAATTGCTGAGATATCTGCTGATTTGGACCACCATGCTTGGAGTGCCGTATGCTTACGGAAAAGATCGGCACTTATCAATTAATATTGCAATCAAATATTTTTCTCCCAAGGGAAAAGTTCTGACAGAAATATTTATTGAGGTGTTAGTTCTGGTACTGAGCGTGTTTGTAATGATAGCAGGCGGCTGGATGGTAACCATGAACTCTGCAGGCCAGATTTCACCAGCTATGCATATGCCGATGGAATTTTACTATGCAGGAGTGCCCATTAGCGGAGTGCTGATGGTCTGCTATGGTTTAAACCGTTTGAAAAATTCCCTGAAGCAGTGGAAGGAGGCCGTATAAATGGAAATTCAGGCAGCGATTGTTTTAGTTCTTGTGTTTTTCATGCTGCTGGCATTTAGTGTGCCGGTATCATTCAGTATTATCAGCGCAGCGCTGGTTACGATTATTATGTTCCTGTCCCCAAGCTTTGGAATGTTTATTTCCGCTCAGAAGCTGGTTGGCGGTATTGACAGTTTCTCCCTGCTGGCAGTTCCATTCTTCATTTTGGCAGGACTTTTGATGAGCAGCGGCGGAATCGCCAAGAGGCTGATTAATCTGGCATTATTAGTACTGGGACGGGTTCCTGGTTCTCTGGCTTTAACCAATGTAGCCGGAAACGCAATGTTTGGTTCTATCTCCGGTTCCGGTATTGCAGCAGCAACCGCTATTGGCGGCGTTATGAATCCTTTGGAAAAAGAACATGGCTATGATGAGTGTTATTCTGCAGCAGTCAACATTGCATCTGCATCGGTAGGACAGCTGATTCCTCCGACCACAGCGCCAATTATTTACTCTACAGCAGCAGGCGGAATTTCCGTATCTGCCCTGTTAATGGCAGGATGGATTCCAGGCCTTTTATGGGCCGGCCTGTGTATGGTTGTGGCCTTTTTATATGGCAAAAAACACGGATATGTAATGAAAAGTGAGGCTGTAACAGCTTCAAAGGTATGGAAAACCATTTGGGAAGCAATCCCCAGCTTATTCTTAATCGTAATTATTATTGGAGGAATTTTATCCGGTTATTTCACTCCTACAGAGGCGTCCGGTATTGCCGTTGTGTATGCGTTTATTCTGTCCGTATTTATTTACCGCAGTATTAAACCGTCTCAGATTATGGGAATTTTAACCGATACGGCAGTGATGACAACCATTGTTATGCTGATTATTGGAGCTTCCTCTGTACTGAGTTTTGTTTTATCCTTTACAGGACTTCCTCAGGCAATCAGCAGTCTTCTTCTGGGTATTTCCAGCAATAAAATTGTAATTTTACTGATTATTAACCTGATTCTTCTGATTGTGGGAACCTTTATGGACATGGCTCCGGCCCTGCTGATCTTCACGCCAATCTTCCTTCCGGTAGTTACGGCGCTGGGGATGAGCCCGGTACAGTTTGGTATTATGATGATTATGAACCTGGCAATCGGAACCATTACGCCGCCAGTCGGAAGCGTACTGTTCGTCGGATGCAGCGTGGCTCATCTGCCGGTTGAAGATGTAATGAAACAGTTAGTTCCATATTTCCTGGCGATTGTGGCAGGTCTGCTGCTGGTAACCTTTATACCTGCGCTGTCTATGTGGCTGCCAGGTGTGCTGGGACTTCTGTAATACAAAAAATCCAGTATCCGGATTAAGTATCCGGATGCTGGAATGAAAAGCCAGATTGAGGTTCTTCTTCACAATCGGAGCAGTATTCATACTCCGGTTTATTGGTGTAGGTGACAGTATTTAAGGTTTTTCGGTATTTTAAGGGAGAGAGAGTCATATAGTGCTTAAACATTCGTTCAAAATAAGTCAGGCTTTCGTATCCCAGCAGGTGGGAAATTTCAGAAATGCTAAGGTCTGTTTCTTCCAGATACCGTTTGGCCTTGCGAATCCGGTGAATGTTGGTATATTCACTGATGGTATATCCGGTTACTTCTTTAAAAATCCGGCAAATATAGGATTTGCTTAAATAGAACTGGACAGACAATTCATCCAGGGAAATGGGACGTTCGCAATTTTCTGTCAGATAATCAGCAATGCTGTAGGCTGCCTTGTATTTGGGGTTATCGGAATCATGAGGTGTTTCCTGATGCTCCAGGCGGACAAATTCCATCATTTTGAAAAGCCAGGAGAGAATATCCAGGTCAATACCTGTTTTATAGTTTCGGTTTCGCTCTGTCAGTGCATGACGGATGCTGCGGAAAAGGTCTCGTACCAGTGCCTGCTGCTCCACGTTTAAGTGGTAAATACCGTAGTAATCGTCAAAAAACTGTACCAGATGGAGAGAGGGGAACATGGCGTCATAAGATTCCATTTTTTCTCTGGCAATATACAGAATAATCCGGTTATGGCCTGCATTGGATCCAGTAATGGAACGGGTCATGTGAATCAGGTTGGAATTGACCAGGATTAAATCCCCGGCTTTCGCAATGTACTCTCGATTGTTAAAAAAGAAAACCCGTTCACCTTCTATGATATAGAAGATTTCATACTGGGTATGAAAGTGCTTGACCCGCATGTCAAATTTTCCATAGCGAAGCATCTGTTCTAAGGAAATGCCGTCGGTCTCGCCATAGTAAGTGACTTTTTCCATAAAATCAATATCCTTTCGCAGCTGAATTGTTAATAAAAATTATAGTATAGAATATACAAAAAATCCATAGGAGAGGTTAAAAATGAAGGGAATTAATCAGGCAGAGTTAGAAAGAAAATTAGATTTGGTAATTAATAAACTGATGAATCTGGGCGGTCCGGAGGATGAGCAGCAGCTGGCAGCCGGAGGGGAAAAAATCGGATTTTTCAAGAGAGACTTCGGTATTAAGGAATGGGACTGGCCTCAGGGAGTAGGACTTTATGGTCTGCTGAAAATTATGAAAGTAAAGAAAAACCAGGAATACCATGATTTCCTGTATCACTGGTTTGAAGACAATATCCGGGAGGGGCTTCCGTCTAAAAATATTAATACAACCACACCGCTTCTGACTCTGGCAGAATTTAATGATGACTGCAAAAATCCGGAATTTGAGAAACTTTGCCTGAAATGGGCCGACTGGCTGATGAACTGTCTGCCAAGAACCAAAGAGGGCGGTTTCCAGCATGTGACCAGTGCCAACGGAGATCGTCAGGGAGTCCGGCTCAATGAAAATGAAATGTGGATTGATACCCTGTTTATGACGGTTTTATTTTTAAACCGTATGGGACAGAAGTATAACCGTCAGGACTGGATTGATGAATCCATTCATCAGGTACTGATGCATATTAAATATCTTTGTGATAAAAATACCGGACTGTTTTATCATGGCTGGACGTTTAATGAAAGAAATAATTTTGGAGGCATTTTCTGGTGCCGTGGAAACAGCTGGTTTACTCTGGGGATTTTAGATTATATTGATATGTTTAACGGTACAATGAATGCAGGATTGAAGACGTTTATTGTAGATACTTACAAAGCCCAGGTAGAAAAGCTGAAGGAACTGCAGGATAAAAAGACCGGTTTGTGGCATACGGTTCTGACCGATCCGGACAGCTATGTGGAAACTTCCGGAACAGCAGCAATTACAGCAGGGATTTTAAAGGGAATCCGCTATGGAATTCTGGATGATTCTTATCTGCCTTGTGCAAAAGCAGCGATTGAAGGAATTTTGAATCAGATAGATGAAGACGGTACAGTCCTTCAGGTATCTGGCGGCACCGGAATGGGATACAATGCAGATCATTATAAAAATATTTTGATTGCGCCTATGGCTTATGGCCAGTCTCTGACCATTCTGGCTCTTGCAGAAGCTCTTGGAATGTAAAAGGAGAGACACATGAAGATAGGTGTACGAGCCCATGATTTCGGTCGGAGAGAAATTGAAGAACTGGCCGGACTGCTCCATAATGGAGGATACGAAGCGGCGCAGCTGGCTTTGCCAAAAGCCTTTATCGGGATTGAGAGTTATGAGGATATTACACCTCAAAAACTGGAACAAATCCGGAGCGCTTTTGAAAAGCAGAAGATAGAAATAGCGGTATTTGGATGTTATATGGATTTGGGAAATCCAGATGAAGAAGTACGCAGATATGCGGTAGATACTCTGAAAAAGAGCATGACCTGGGCGAAAATGCTGGGGGCTCATGTAGTGGGGACAGAAACTGCTTATCCACATTTAAACAGGCAGATGCGACAGGAGTGGAAACCATTTATGATGGACAGCATTCTTCGGGTTATGGAAGAAGCAGTTCGTGTCGATATGCCGCTGGCCATTGAGCCGGTCTGGTGGCATCCCTTAGAGGATGTGGAGACAGTTCTCAATGTAGTGGAAACAGTTGGAGATGAACAGCATTTGAGAATTATTTTTGATGCATCAAATCTGCTAAAAGATCCTGAAAATACGGATCAGGACGATTACTGGAACAGCTGGCTGGACGCAGCAGGGAAGTATATAGATGTGCTGCACATCAAAGATTTCAGCCTGGATCAGAGAATGCAATACCAGCCGGAAGCGCTGGGAGCCGGAATACTGCGGTATGAAGCCATTAGCAGCTGGTTGAAAAAACAGGACAGAACTCTCTATTTGCTGAGAGAAGAGATGAACCTGCTGTTTGCAAAAGAAGATATTGAATTTATGAAAAGGCTGTAATACAGGAAATCAGCTTAAAACGGGAATCTGTTTAGAGATAAGCAGGTTCCCGTTTTGCTGTGGGAAACAGCAGATTATGGAAGAAACCTGGTGCCGGTGACCATCCGCTATGCACCACTTATCATCTTGTGACAACCGGATACCGGATTTTACAGGACAAATGCTGCAGGTTTTGTTATAGTAAGCTTAGAAAAAGAATTGCAGGAAAGCAGATAAGGGGGCAGAGATGAGGCTGATATGGGAACAGGCTGATACAGACGAACCGGAAATTGTAGTTCGGGGGCGATTGGAAGATAAAAAGACTGCCGAACTAATCCAAACCCTTCAGGGCCTTGTAGAGGCGGAAAAGAACGTAAGAAAACGAATCTTTCTCTATAAAGAAGGCAGAGAGTTTCTTTGCGAGACCGCAGATATTCAGTATTTTGAAAGCAGAAGCGGAAAGATTGTCGGAGAAGTAAGAGGAAGCGGGGCGTTAGAAGCAAAGTATAAGCTGTATGAACTGGCTGGCATGCTGTCAAAGCAGGGGTTCGTCCAGATTAATAAGGGGACCCTGGTCAATATCCGGTTTATCGCAGCAGTTGAGGCTGGATTCAGCGGTAATTATACGGCATTTTTAAAAGATGGAAAGACGCGGCTGGAAATTTCCAGATCTTACATGAGGGAATTTCGAAAATATGTAATGGAGGATAGATAGTATGATTCGGAAAGCAGTATGGTATATCTTTTGCGGAATAGGGATTGGCGCAGTTATATCGACGGCGTGCCTGTGGTTTATGGGACAGACAGAAAATACTCTGGTGGAAACCACAGGATGGCTGACTGCGTCGGCGGTATATGGACTTTTATCAATGATGATGGAATGGAGACGGCCTGCTCTTTGGATACGGACGTTGCTTCATGGGAGTCTTTGCTGGACGGTGACAGTTATTACCTCCTGGATATTGGGATATAGTTCTGATGTTTGGGATATTGTCAAAGCCGTTTCCCCGGTATTTGTAATGATTTATGCCGGAGTCTGGCTGATAATTTATTTATGGGAAAGAGAGTCTGTAAAAAAATTAAATAAAAGACTAAAGCAGCAATAGAGAGGCCAGTCCTCTCTATTTCTAGTCCCTGATTCTTCTGCATATATTGTAAGAGCAGGAAGGAGAGGAACATGGGAAAGAAAATGGGCCAGTTGTTGCTGGCAGTGGGGATCGATCTGGCATTATTGCTGGTTTTGCTGTATGGGACTTTGGGGAGAGGATTCTGTGAAACAACAAAAACAGGAGCTTCCGGAACCGGATATTGGGCAGGGGACAGGGAACCGGAGACTGACCGGATGTTTCCAGAAGAAAAGGTAGTGGCCCTGACGTTTGATGACGGCCCCCATCCGGTCTGTACCAGAGACTTGCTGGACGGACTAAAAAAACGGGGAGTAGAAGCTACATTCTTTCTTATGGGTTCCAGTATTGAGGGAAACGAAGATATCGTCCGGCGAATGCAGAAGGAAGGGCATCTGATTGGAAACCACGGCTATCAGCACGTTCAGATGACAGAAGCGGGCGTTGAGAAGGTTGCGGATTCCGTGGAAAAAACCAGTCAGATAATTAAAGAGATTACTGGTGAAGAGCCGGAGTATCTAAGGCCTCCTTATGGAGACTGGAATGAAGAACTGGCAGAAAACGTAGATTTGACCCCGGTTTTCTGGTCAGTAGACAGTCTGGACTGGAAATACCAGAACACTTCCAGGATTACCAGCAGAGTTCTTAAAAAAACGGGAGATGGGGATATTATTTTAATGCATGATATTTTCCCTACATCCGTAGAAGCAGCTCTGGAAATCGTTGACACACTGCTGGCGCAGGGCTATACTTTTGTTACGGCAGATGAGCTGATTATTGATTAACAAAGGAAATGATTATGGATTTATTTGATTATATGAGAGAGACAGCTAAGGAAACGGAGTCTCCGCTGGCATCCCGCCTGCGGCCGAGGACACTGGAAGAAGTAGTGGGACAGCAGCATATAGTTGGGAAAGACAAACTGCTGTATCGGGCAATTAAAGCGGATAAAATCGGCTCCATTATTTTTTACGGACCGCCAGGGACTGGAAAGACCACACTGGCCAAGGTGATTGCAGGGACAACCAGCGCAGAATTTAAACAGATTAATGCAACAGTAGCTGGAAAAAAAGATATGGAAGATGTGGTAAAAGAAGCCAAAGATCTGCTGGGAATGTATGGGAAAAAGACGATTTTGTTTGTGGACGAGATCCATCGTTTTAATAAAAGCCAGCAGGACTATCTGCTGCCCTTTGTAGAAGACGGAACCCTGATTTTAATTGGCGCAACTACGGAAAATCCCTATTTTGAGGTAAATGGGGCGCTTATATCCAGATCCCGGATATTTGAACTGAAACCTCTGGAAAAAGAGGATATTAAAGAACTGCTGCACCGTGCTGTAACCGATGAAGAGCGGGGGATGGGAACGTACCGGGCACAGATAGATGAAGATGCCATGGAGTTTTTAGCAGATGTGGCAAATGGAGATGCCCGGGCTGCTTTAAATGCCATTGAACTGGGGATTATGACAACAGAGAGAAGCGCAGACGGCATCATTCATATCGACTTGCCAGTGGCCCAGGAGTGTATTCAGAAGAGAGCAGTCCGCTATGATAAAAGTGGGGACAGCCATTACGATACGGTGTCGGCGTTTATTAAAAGCATGAGAGGATCGGATCCGGATGCGGCAGTGTATTATCTGGCTCGTATGCTTTATGCCGGAGAAGATATTAAATTTATTTCCAGACGAATTATGATTTGTGCGGCAGAGGATGTGGGAAATGCAGATCCCCAGGCTCTGACGGTGGCAGTAAGCGCAGCCCAGGCAGCAGAACGGATTGGGATGCCGGAAGCCCAGATTATCCTCTCTCAGGCAGTTACCTATGTGGCGTCTGCGCCGAAGAGCAACGCCGCCTGTATGGCAGTTTTTAATGCCATGGAAGCAGTAAAAGAGACACGAACCATGCCGATTCCAACCCATTTACAGGATAAGCATTATAAGGGAGCAGAAAAACTGGGACATGGACAAGGGTATTTATACGCCCATGATTATCCAAACCATTACGTAAAGCAGCAGTATCTGCCCGATGGATTGGAAGACAGCCATTTTTATGAACCAACAGATAATGGATATGAAAAGCAGATAAAAGAACATCTGGAGTTTTTAAAGTCTTTAGAATAATAGTGCTGACATAAAAATTTCATAAAATGGTTTATGGCGCAGGAGCAATCCATTGACATTCCAATAATGGTTCTATATAATTCCGAATATATAAATATTATGGGCTGATGAAGGCCCTGGTAAAGACCAGAATGGAAGGAAAAACATCTATGAGAGAGTCGGATTTTCCGAGAAAATCGTCCTATAAGGGACCGAGAAACAGACGGGCGGCAGAACAGCTGAGAAAGAAAAGACAGAGAATGCTCTTTGGAGGCATTGGCGCAGCAGCAGTACTGATAGCAGCAATCGTGTTCTGGCCGGAAAAAGAAGAGAAAAAAATGGAAGCTGTCGTTGCCGAAACCGAGAGTACGGAAGCGTCTGTGCGTAAGACTGTGACAGTAGACGGTATGTCTCTGGATGGAATGAGCAGGGAAGAGGCTAAAAACATATTGATGGAAAAACACCCATGGAATCTTCAGGTGGCCAGGGATGGAGAAAACGGAAGGGAAACGTTAACGATTTCTAATATGGTGGAGCCGGAAATTGACAAACTGCTGGATGAGATTTTTGCATCACAGGAAGGCGGAACCCATATTTTAAATATCGCTGGAGAGAAAGAGACGATAGCGGCAGAGGCGGCAGCAGTAGCGAGAGCGTGGGATGTAAAAGCCCAAAATACAAAGCTGGATCATTTTGACAACAATACAGGAAAATATGTATTTGCAGAAGGAAAAAGCGGGAAACTGGTAGATCAGGAAAAACTGGCAGCAGATATTGAAGCAGTAATAGCAAGCGGCAATTACAGACAGACGATTGACGTTTCCTTTGTAGAAACAGCGCCGGAAAATTCGGACAAGGTAAAGGCGGAATATAAGACCCTGGCTACTTTTACCACGAATACCACAAGCAATTCCAAGAGAAATACCAACGTCCGCCTGGCAGCAGAGGCATTGAATGGGACTATTGTACAGCCGGGAGAGGAATTTTCTTTTAATAAGGTGGTAGGCCAGCGAACAGCAGAAAAAGGGTATCAGGCAGCAGCAGCTTACAGCAGCGGTGAGGTGGTTCAGGAAATCGGAGGAGGCGTGTGCCAGATTTCCAGTACCATGTACAGAGTTGTATTTCAGGCAGGGATGGAGATTACATACCGCCGATCCCATACTTTTGAGCCAAATTACGTAACTCCAGGACAGGACGCCGCAATCAGCTGGGAACAGCCGGATTTTAAATTTATCAATCGTTCCAAAGGACCAATCTGCATCAGAGCCAGTTATGCAGACCAGAAAGCAACGGTTTCGATTTACGGCATTCCGGTTCTGGAAGACGGCATTACCTGGGATCTGTACTCTGAAAAAACAGGAGAGGTAGACCCTCCGGAACCGACTTATATAGAAGACCAGACACTGGAACCAGGTACAGAAAAGGTGCAAAAAGCCGGAAGTAATGGGACTACCTGGGTTACTTATAAGGTAATATCCAAAGACGGAAAGGAAATTGAACGGGTAAAAGACCACGAAAAAACCTATAAAGGCCATGCTGCTGTGATTCGCCGGAATACCAGTAATAAAAAGCTTTCGCCAGAAGAAACCAAACCGACAGCAGGGAATGAGACTACTGCCGCACCATCAGTGGATGGAATGCCGGATGATTACGTACAGGGAGAGGACATGATAGTGGAGCCGGAGCCATCTTTTGAGGCGCCAAAGGAAACAAAGGAAGAAATAAAAGAAACTGTTCTGCCTGAAAATAGCGGTGCTCAAAGCGCTGCCGAATCAGAAAATACAGATTCAGGAAAGACGCCATCACCGAAAGAGACGCTTCCGGCGGTGGACTCGCTGAATCCATAAGGAGGAAGGAACATGGAAGAATTACGTTGGGCAACTCTGGGCTGCGGCGTGATTGCCAACCAGCTGGAAAGAGCAATGGAAAGCAGGGGGCGGAAGCTGTATTCCGTGGCAAACCGCACTTACAGCAAAGGCGTGGAATTTGCTGAAAAATATGGTATTTCGAAAGTATACGAACAAATTGATGACGTGTTTGATGATGAGATGGTCGATGTCATTTATATTTCCACCCCCCATAATACCCATGCAGAATATCTGCGAAAGGCATTAAAGGCAGGAAAACACGTATTGTGCGAAAAGTCCATTACCCTGAATTCGGAAGAACTGAAAGAAGCCATGGAACTGGCCAGAGAGAACGGGGTGATTCTGGCAGAGGCAATGACAATTTACCATATGCCGGTTTACAAGAAATTAAATGAAATTCTGGCTTCTGGAAAGCTGGGAGAGCTGAAGCTGATTCAGATGAATTTTGGCAGCTATAAAGAGTATGATATGAATAACCGGTTCTTCAACCGGAATCTGGCAGGCGGCGCAATGCTGGATATAGGCGTCTATGCGTTATCCTTTGTCAGATGGTTTATGAGTTCGAAACCAGATCAGATTTTATCTCAGGTAAAATTTGCTCCGACAGGAGTAGACGAGCAGGCGGGGATTTTGCTGAAGAATAAAGAGGGAGAGATGGCGACAGTAATTTTATCTCTCCATGCAAAGCAGCCAAAACGGGGAATGGTGTCGTTTGACCACGGATACCTGGAAATTATGGAATATCCGCGGGGCGAACAGGCTGTGATTACTTATACAGATACTGGAGAAAAAGAAGTGATTGCTGCAGGCGATACAGAAAACGCTCTTTCTTATGAAATAGAAGATATGGAAGCTGCAATTGGCGGAAATGAGTCTGTCATGCATCTGCAATATACAAAGGATGTTATGGATATGATGACAGAGATTCGCAGGCAGTGGGGAATGAAATATCCGGAAGAGGAATAGAAAAGTATCAGAACTTACAAACTTTTCTCCTTTTTTCTTGATTTTAGATTTTGTGTGTGCTATACTTACCCCCGTTGCAAAGCCCACAAAAACAAGGTCTTATCGGGCTTTCCGCCGATTTCCGGCGTAAAATGAATCGAGTGTTCGTGACCTTCCACTCGTAAAACAAAACTAAAGGAGAAAATTGAACAATGAAAACAAACAACAAAACCGTGTACTTTATGACCCACGGAGCTATGATTGCGGCTAGCTATGTGGCATTGACGCTGCTCTTTGCGCCTATCAGTTTTGGCCCTGTTCAGTTCCGTATCTCAGAGGCTCTTTGCATCCTGCCGTTTTTTACTCCGGCAGCAGTGCCTGGACTTGCAGTGGGATGCTTGCTGGCCAATATTTTCTGCGGCGCTATGATGCCGGATATTATTTTCGGTACATTGGCAACACTGATTGGAGCAGTCGGATCTTATGCCTTGAGAAAGAACAAATGGCTGGTATGTATTCCGCCAATTCTTGCCAATGCGCTGATTATCCCATTTGTTCTCCGGTTTGCCTATGGGTCTGAGGATTTGATTCCTTACATGATGCTGACAGTAGGGATTGGAGAGGTTCTGGCAGTTGGCTTTTTAGGCAATGCCCTGATGCTTGCTCTGGATAAGTATAAAGGTTTGATTTTTAAGACAGCAGCGATTCGATAAGAAAGAACTGGAACTTTGAATTTTTAGTGCTGTAAAAACTCCGGCAGGAGACGGGAATGAAATGGATTCCCCTTCTGCCGGAGTTTTTTGTTTTTGTCGTGTGCCCAGTGGCTCATATCAGATTGTACACAAAGGAGATTTTCTGCACTTAAAAAATATAAAATCAGGCCGATGGAGTGTTCCGCCGAAAATATCAGGATAGTGCTCTCTTAGTTCATCGGAAGCGTGGGATTCCTGACATTCTTCTATGAGAAAGCCGGCCTTTATCATAGCATTTAAAATACTGGAAAGGGTTCTGTGGTAAAGTTCGTAATTGTCCACACACCAGGTTATGGTTCGTTTTCCTTCTGCAAAGTAGTTGTTGATATTGGCATAAAGCCGTTTGCCGGAGTTATCGCAGGTATATCTGGGATATTGTCCGTCATACGCCGTTGACATAGGATGGGACATACTAAATATAAAGTGAGAATCATCTTTCATAATCTGGCAGATATTTTTCATCAATTCTTCAAAATTCTCAGCATAATCAAATACCAGAGAACTTGTAATTAAATCGAAGTCTTCGTTCAGGCGGTATAGATCTTCAAATTCCATCTGCTGATATGTAATATTTGCAGCGCTGTTGTGTGCTCTGGCATAGTCCAGCATTTTTTCGGAAATGTCTATTCCCAATACAGATTTTGCGCCCAGATCAGAATATTGTTTTGCGTGGTGGCCCATGCCGCAGCCAATGTCTAATATGGTTTTCCCTTGTAATTCAGGAAGCATTGCAAACAAAATAGGAGTTTCTATGCATTCGTTGTAGTTAATTTTGTTGTCCCGTATCTGTTTAAAATTTTCAAAAAAAGCTTCATTGTCATAGATATTCTGCTTTGCCATTTCCTACCTCCATATTCATGGGAAAAGAACCTGCATGGATTCCTTCTATTGAATCAGAAACGTTACAGTTTCAATTATATCATGGTTCTTTCTTATTACAAATAGTTGATTTTATTATCTTGAAATAGTAAGATAGAGTTAACAAAATTTGCATCTGCATATGTGGATGTTTCAGAAAAATGAGGGGAAAATATGATAACATTTACCTATATGATTTCAGACGGAAGCGGCCTTCATGCCAGAAATGCGCTGCAGGTTGCCAGAGCAGCAGAGGATTATAAATGCAGTATTAAGGTATCCAGCGGAGGAAAAACAGCCAATGGAAAACAGGTATTAAGTCTGATAGGACTGTCTGCCAAAAAGGGCGCAGAACTGGTGTTTTCTCTGGAAGGAGAAGATGAAGAAGAAGCTGCCGCATACCTTCAGGCTTTGGTCAAGGAGGTTGTATAGAACGGTACAGCGCAAGGCGAATGCCTGAAGGAGGAAGGATTATGGAAGGGTTGGAAATGATTTGTTTTCAGATTATTTCAAATGTAGGGTCTGCCAGAAGCAGCTATGTGGAAGCGATCCAGAAGGCAAAATCCGGAGACTTTAAAGGGGCAGAAGTGTTGATGAATGATGGGGAACGGGAGTTTTTAAAAGGATATACAGCCCACTCTGAACTGATTCAAAAAGAAGCTGCAGGAATGCCGGTGGCCAGTTCGCTGATTTTAGTACATGCTGAAAATCTGGTTATGAGTGCAGAAGAGTTTCGAATAATTGCGGCAGAACTGATCGACAGCTACAAAAGGATTGTTAATTTAGAACAGCTTTTAGAACAGCAGACAGTATAGAATAAATGACAGGAGGAACGAATGATGTGGGGAATGATTGCAACATGGAGCATGGCTGCAGAAGGAGTTAGGAATGCTGCAGAACTGTTAGAAAATGGGAAAAATGCAGGAGATGCGACGGAAGCGGCGATTCGAGCAGTCGAAGATGCTCCATATTATAAATCGGTAGGATATGGCGGCCTGCCAAATGAAGAGATGGAAGTGGAACTGGATGCGGCCTATATGGACGGAGATACCCTTTCCATTGGTGCAGTAGCTTCTATTAAGGATTTTGCTAATCCGGTATCCATTGCCAGAAGATTGAGCAAAGAAAGCGTCAACAATATTTTGGTGGGGGAAGGAGCAGAAAAGTTTGCCGGAAAAGAAGGATTTGAACGGAAAAACATGCTTACGGACGCAGCAAAAGAACGTTATTATAAGCGGGTAAAGGAAATCAGAGAACAAGAATTAAAACCTTATTCCGGCCATGACACAGTAGGCGTTGCATGTCTGGATGCCCAGGGAACAATGACGGCTGCCACATCTACCAGCGGTCTGTTTATGAAGAAAAAAGGACGGGTTGGAGATTCTCCTATCATAGGTTCCGGATTTTATGCAGACAGCAAACGAGGTGCAGCAGCAGCAACAGGTTTGGGAGAAGACCTGATGAAAGGATGTATTTCTTATGAGATTGTCCGGCTGATGGGGGAAGGAAAGCATCCCCAGGAGGCATGTGAGACAGCAGTTATCCGTCTGGACGAAGAACTGAAAAGCCGCAGAGGACAGGCAGGAGATTTGTCTGTTATTGCCATGAATGACAGAGGGCAGTGGGGAGCAGCAGCCAACATAGATGAATTTACCATTGTTGTGGCCACAGAACAGGAAGAACCTGCTGTTTACCGGGTAGTTAGAGGGAAAGACGGACACTGTACATTTGAGAAAACGTCAGAAGAGTGGACGGAAGAATAATCCACTTAGCGAGAAAGGCAGGAAAACAGAAATGAAGCCGGTTGTTGAAATATGCTGCGGCAGCTACTATGATGCAAAGCAGGCATTTGCAGGCGGAGCGAAACGGATCGAGTTAAACAGTGCGCTGATGCTTGGGGGACTGACTCCAACGGTATCTACGCTGCGTATGGTGAAGGAGGAGATGCCGGAATTAAAGGTAATCGCCATGGTTCGTCCAAGAGGCGCCGGCTTCTGTTACAGTCCGGAGGATTTTCAGGTCATGGAGGCAGAATGCAGAACGCTTACGGAAAACGGGGCAGACGGAATTGCATTTGGCTGCCTGAACCGGGAAGCCGGTCTGGATGAATATCAAATACAGACACTGGTTAGTATTATAAAAAACAGCGGAAAAGAAGCAGTTTTTCACAGAGCCTTTGACTGCTGCGCAGAGCCTTTTCAGACAACAGAAACATTAATTCGACTGGGAGTTGACCGGATTTTAACCAGTGGATTAAAACCAAAGGCAGAAGAGGGACTGGAATTGCTGCGGCAGCTTAATGACAGATACGGCCATAGGATTGAATTTTTAGCTGGGAGCGGAGTAAATGCATCCAATGCAAAAAGAATTATGGAAGCAACCGGATTAAATCAGGTTCACAGTTCCTGCAAAGACTGGATAGAGGATGGTACTACGATACAAAATGGTGTCTCTTACAGTATGGTAACCGGAGAACATTCCAGATGTTATGATGTTGTTTCCGCAGAACTGGTAAGAAAACTGGTGGATAACGTATAACGAACTCAGGGGGTATAAGATGTTTGCCAAATATAAACACAATATTTTGGTAAGAAGGCTGATTACCATTGCTGCAGTTGTGGCATCAGCGCTTTTGCAGGCATATGTGATACAGGTATTTATCCGCCCGTCCAATCTTTTGTCCGGCGGTTTTACCGGAATAGCGATTTTGATTGATAAAATTGCCTCTTTATATGGGAAACATGTTTCTGTTTCGCTGGGCATGGTGGTGTTAAATGTTCCGGTAGCTATCCTGTGCAGCAAAAGTATAAGTCCGAGATTTACTTTTTTTTCCATGATGCAGGTATTTCTGGCCAGTGGCTTTTTGCAGCTCTTCCAATTTGAACCGCTATTTGACGATATTATGCTTAACGTGATTTTTGGAGGATTTCTAAACGGAATCGCAATTGCCATTGCCCTCAGAGGCAACGCGTCTACCGGAGGAACGGATTTTATTGCCCTGTACGTGTCTAATAAAACGGGCCGATCCATTTGGGAATATGTATTTGCCGGAAATGCAGTACTGCTTTGTATTTTTGGATATAAGTTCGGGTGGTTATATGCAGGGTATTCCATTTTATTTCAGTTCATCTCAACCAAGACGATTTCTACATTCCATCACAGGTATGAACGGGTTACTCTGCAGATAACCACGTCGAAGCCGGAAGAACTGATCCAGGCTTATGTAAAACATTTTCGCCATGGTATTTCCTGTGTGGATGCAGTGGGCGGGTACAGTCATCAGAAAATGGCACTGCTTCATACCGTCGTATCTTCTTATGAAGTGGCAGATATTGTTATGCTGATGAGAACCATAGAACCTCATGTGATAATTAATACAGTTAAAACAGAGAATTTTTACGGCGGATTTTATCGGGCACCAATCGACTAAAAATATATTTAAATAAGGATGGAAAAGATTATGTATCAGATTGATTTTCAGAAGCCTCAGGCAGTTCATTTTATAGGAATCGGCGGTATCAGTATGAGCGGACTTGCAGAAATTTTATTAGAGGAAGGGTTTAAAGTATCTGGTTCAGACGTTCAAAAAAGTACACTTACAGACCATTTGGATCAGAAAGGTGCTAAAATTTTTATTGGACAGCGGGCATCTAATATTGAGGAGGGGACAGAAGTAGTGGTATATACCGCTGCAATTCATGAAGACAATCCGGAGTACGCATGTGCAAAGGAGAGGCAGATTCCCATGCTGTCCAGAGCAGAACTTTTAGGAGAAATGATGCGCAATTACCGTCAGGCAGTGGCAGTTTCCGGAACTCATGGAAAGACCACAACCACATCCATGCTGACAGAGATTTTATTGCAGGCCCAGACAGACCCGACGATTTCTGTAGGGGGAATGCTGGACTCTATTCAGGGAAATATCCGGATTGGCGGCTCCGGTCTGTTTGTAACAGAGGCCTGTGAGTATACCAATAGTTTTTTGTCATTCTTCCCTACTATGGAAATTATTCTGAATATTGAAGCGGATCATTTAGACTTTTTCAAGGATCTGGATGATATCCGTCGTTCCTTCCGCCTGTTTACAGAAAGAATGCCGGAAGGCGGCACATTAATTATTAACAGCGATATTGAAAACTATAAGGAGATTACAGAAGGATTAAACAGCCGGATTATTACCTTCGGAAAAACTCAGGACAGCATGTACCGGGCAGAAAATATTACCTATGATGAGTTTGCAAGACCGTCTTACGATTTGATAAAAGAGGGGGAATATGCAGGCAGAATCAGTCTTGGAGTAACAGGAGAACACAACGTATACAATTCTCTGGCAGCCATTGCAGCAGCCTGGGAACTGGGAGTTTCTGTGGAGGATATGCAGAAGGGCCTGTCCGGTTTTTCCGGCCCGCACCGCAGATTTGAAAAAAAAGGCGAACTTCATGGAATCACCATTATTGACGATTATGCCCATCATCCGCAGGAGATTCATGCCACCCTGTCGGCGGCAAAAAACTACCCTCATAACACATTGTGGTGCGTGTTCCAGCCTCATACATATACGAGAACCAAGGCGTTGATGGATGAGTTTGCCAGTTCGCTTGCCG
This sequence comes from uncultured Clostridium sp., assembly GCA_900551135.1. Taxonomy (GTDB): domain Bacteria; phylum Bacillota; class Clostridia; order Lachnospirales; family Lachnospiraceae; genus UMGS1370. The sequence goes on along the minus strand of URUX01000003.1, from coordinate 16,168 downwards.
AGGCGGATCAGGTAGTTTTGGCAGATATTTTCCCGGCAAGAGAAACCGATAATCTGGGAATCAGTTCTGCTGATTTGGCAGAAAAAATAGAGCAGTTTGGGACAAAAGTCCATTATTTTTCATCATTTGACGATATTGAAACATTTCTTTTGGAAAATTGTGTCAACGGTGATTTGTTGATAACTATGGGAGCCGGAGACATTGTAAAAGTAGGAGAAAAGCTGTTAGGACAATAGTTATCCACATTATCCACATAGTTTTCAACATTTTATGTAAAGAGACTATGTGGATTTTTTAATTTACATAATAAAATGTCGCACAATTACGAAAACCTTGAATTTATAAGGGGTTCGACAGGATTCGAGAGTATTGGTTAAGATTCGCAGAAAAAGTTATCCTCAGTATCCACATTATCCACAATGGAACTTGTGGATATATGGACCTATTTTCTTTTAAAAGTGGATATGATATACTGGAGACAGATTTTTATTACATAAAAGGAGAAAGCTATCATGCCCTATCAACTTAGTATGCAGGCAGTACCGGAGGTCACAGTTGTGACCAATGAGTTTATTGATAAATACATGGCTGGAGCCAACGGTGAATACGTAAAGGTATATCTTTACCTCCTGCGCCACCAACAGGAACTGATAGAGGTAGGGGCGATAGCAGACGCATTAAATCACACAGAGGCAGATGTGCGCCGTGCGCTGGCTTACTGGGAAAAGGCCGGGATTCTGTCGAGGGGAGATGACAGACCGGAACCGGATTCCGCTTCGGTTTCAGTTTCTGCCCCGGATTCAGCTCCGGCAGAGAAGAAAACGATTTCGGCAGACAGTTTAAACCGCCTGAGCGGAGACGAAGAGTTTGCAGAACTTCTTTATATTGCACAAAAGTACATGAATAAAGTATTTACCCAGCGGGACTGTCAGACCTTCGCATACCTGTATGATGGTCTGCACATGAAAAAGGATTTACTGGAATATCTGGTAGAATACTGCGCCCAATTGGGACATACCAGCATTCGCTACATTGAGACAGTAGCGTTAAACTGGCACCAGCAGGGAATCGCTACGGTAGACGAGGCGAAGCTGGCTTCTGCCGCATATACAAAGGATGCCTTTGCTGTAATGAAGGCTTTTGGCCTGACAGACCGGAGACCGGGAGTTTCTGAACAGAAGATGATGGATAAATGGTTTAAGGGCTGGGGATTTAGCAGAGAACTGGTAATGGAGGCCTGCAGCCGGACTCTTCAGTCAGCCCATACCCCCAGTTTTTCGTATGCGGATAAGATTCTGGAAACGTGGAAAGCGAAGAATGTTCATACTCTGGCAGACGTAAAAGCGCTTGATGCAAATCATAAGAAACGGGAAAAAGCAGCTGGAACGGAAACCGGTATATCCAGAGGAGGACAGACAGCAGGCAGGGGTTCAGGAAATGCCTCAGGACAGAAACCGGTGCGGAAATCATCCAATCAGTTCCATAATTTTCAGCAGAGAGACGTAGATTATGATGCCCTGATATTAGAGCAGCTTCAAAAGAAATAGGAGGAGACATGGCACTTAGCAATTCTCAATACAACAGCATTATGCGGGACTATGAAAGACGCCGTATAGAACACCGCCATGATCAGGAGAAGAGGATAGATGAGATTTACCGGAGAATTCCGGCTGTAAAAGAACTTGATAATGCAGTAGGAGCAAAGGCAGTGGAACGAGCAAGACAGCTTCTTGCCGGAGACAGGGAGGCAAAGGACAGGCTGAAACAGGAGATTGCCGAACTTGGAGAACAGCGGAATGCGCTTCTGACAGCTTACGGATATCCGGAAGATTACATGGAGATGACATATGACTGTCCGGACTGTCAGGACACCGGATATACAGACGGAAAGAAATGCCATTGTTTCCGACGGGCACAGATGAAGCTTCTGTATGCCCAGTCCAACATCGATGAGATTGTCAGCAGGGAGAATTTTCGTACATTTTCCTGCGAATGCTTTGACAATACCCATATAATCCCCCAGGTAGGGATGACGGCTGCCGGATACATGAAGCAGGTAAAAGAACAGTGCGAAGAGTTTGCCAGACGGTTTGGTACAGATGGCGGAAATATTCTGTTTACTGGAAATACAGGGGTAGGAAAGACTTTTTTAAGCAACTGCATTGCAAAAGAAGTGATGGATGCCTATTATTCGGTGCTGTATTTATCAGCGAATGATTTATTTGAGGTATTTTCTAAAAACCGGTTTGAGTCCCGCAGCGAAGAAGAGATCCGGGATACGTACCAGTCTGTACTGGAATGTGATCTGCTGATTATTGATGATTTAGGAACCGAGGTCAACAACAGTTTTACCTCCTCTCAATTATTTTACTGCATCAATGACAGACTGTCTAACGGACGTTCGACCATTATCTCTACCAATCTGTCCTTAAACATGCTTCGGGACAACTATACCGACCGGGTAACATCACGGATTATCAGCGGATACCGGATAATTCCCTTATATGGGGAGGATCTGCGCAGGAGAAAGCTTCTGGGGGGTTGACTATTTCCTGGGAGAATGTTATAAAAGAATTGCCTGTTATTATACGAACTTATAACCAATAGATGGAGGACGAAATGCTGTACGAAGAGAAGATTATTGAGACCATTCCAGTAGGGCCATTGGGCTTGATTCCTTTAAAGAGCTGTGCTGCTCTGGGAGAAAAGGTTGACAAGTACCTGGTAGACTGGAGAAGGGAACGGGAAAGCGAACACAAACATACGATTGCATTTTCCGGTTATCAGAGGGATTCCTATATTATAGGGGCTAAGACCCCAAGATTTGGTTCCGGAGAGGGAAAGGGAACTCTGGAGGCCTCTATCCGCGGCGATGACTTATATTTGATGGTGGATGTGTGCAACTACAGTCTGACTTATTCCCTGTGCGGAATGACCAACCATATGTCTCCGGACGATCATTTTCAGGATTTAAAGCGTGTCATTGCAGCAGCAGCAGGAAAGGCCCGCAGAATCAACGTGATTATGCCGTTCCTTTATGAGAGCCGCCAGCATAAGCGTTCTAGCAGAGAATCCTTAGACTGTGCACTGGCACTTCAGGAACTGGTTCAGATGGGAGTAGAAAATATTATTACATTTGATGCCCATGATCCCCGTGTACAGAATGCAATTCCATTCAGAGGATTTGAGACGGTACAGCCGATTTACCAGTTTATTAAGCATTTATTAAGGAATGAGACCAATCTGCAGATTGACAGTGATCACATGATGGTAATCAGCCCGGATGAAGGCGGTATGGGACGTGCAGTCTATTTTGCCAATGTCCTTGGACTGGATATGGGTATGTTCTACAAGCGCAGAGATTATACCAAGATTGTAAATGGACGCAATCCGATTGTTGCTCATGAATTCCTGGGAAGTGACGTAGAAGGAAAAGACGTTCTGATTATTGACGACATGATTTCCTCCGGTGAGAGTATGCTGGACGTTGCAAAAGAGTTAAAGAAGCGCAAAGCAAGAAAAGTATTTATCTGTGCTACATTCGGTCTGTTTACAAACGGTCTGGCCAAGTTTGATGAGTACTATGAGAATGGCCTGATTGACAGAATCCTGACCACCAATCTGGTATATCAGACTCCGGATCTGCTTCAGAGACCATACTACATTGACGTAGATATGAGTAAGTACATTGCGTTGATTATTGATAATCTGAATCACGACGCATCCTTAAGCGAACTGTTAAATCCAACAAAACGAATCAATAAACTGTTGGATCAGTACAGAAGTAAATAAGTTTAAACGAATCCTGAAAAGCTGCTGCAGCATGGCGTTGGCCTTACCGTGCTGCTGCAGCTTTTTTGTATGTGTCTGGTAAACGCAAAAACAAAGTATCATGAAAAATTAAGAAAAGTTTAGGTTGTAGTTTCGCTGGATATTATATAAAATAGGTTGTAACAGATTTGGTATACAAAAAATTGCAAGTTGGAGTATTTGTAAAGGACGATACATTAGAATGAAGAAGATTTTAACAAGGGCAGCGATTCTGCTGATGATATTCGTGGCAGCCGCTGCCGGCTATTTTATATGGGTTCGCAACCACAGTTTGTCAAATGAAGAGCAGCGGGTGTATACGGCAATTCAGGAAACGGCCTTTCCGGTTATGTATATGGAAATGTTTGGAGAAAAAATGAATTGTCTCCATGGATATTCCCAGGATATGCGGGAAGCGGATATGAGAGATACTCTGACGATTTTGCCGGAAGACCGGAAGCTGACAATTCACATAGAAGATTATGACGGAGAGATTACTGGAATCTATTATGAAATCCGCAGTCTGGATTTGGACAGACTGGTAGAACGGACTCAGGTTGAAACCTGGGAGACTACAGAAAATGGAATCCGGGCAGAACTCCCGATACAAAACCTCCTTGCCAGAGAGCAGGAGTATTTATTAAGTATGTCAGTTACGACCTCCCAAAATGGAACAATCGGCTATTATACGAGAATCAAATGGAGTGAAAATACCAGTATTCAGTCTATGATTGAACTGGCCAGACAGTTTTCAGCCAGTACTTTTCACTATGAAGATGCGTCGGAACTGACTATGTATTTAGAACCTGACGCAGCAGCGGACAACAGCTCTTTCGGAGATGTTTCGATTAACAGCAGTTTTTCCCAGCTGACCTGGGGAGATCTTCCCATGGAACAGGGCAGTCCGGTAGAAATTGCTTTAAAAGAACTGGACGGCATTATGGCCCAGATCGAACTGAAATATCCGGCCTCCAGACAGACGGAAGACGGCCGTCTGGAGATTTATGAGGTAACGGATGATTTCACTCTGAAATGGAGCGAGCAGAGAATCTACATGATGGATTTCGACCGGCAGACAGATGAGATATTTACAGGAGATCCGGCCTGCTTTTCCGGAAAAAGGATTTTGTTAGGCGTGACCGGAGAGGAACGGGTCAGCGCCAAATTAAGTCCGGATAAAAAACAGACGGCATTTTGTGTCAACAGAGACTTATGGCTTTATGATCAGAAAGAACAGGAACTAATCAATGTTTTTTCTTTTAGAACCGGAGAGGGTGGAAATACTGTAGAATACGACAAGCATGACATCCGGATTCTGCAGGTATCTGACAGCGGAGATATTGATTTTCTGCTGTATGGATATATGAACCGGGGCCGTCATGAAGGACAGGTGGGGATCGGCCTGTACCACTATTCCGAAGAAAAGGGAGCGCTGGAGGAACGGTTTTTTGCGCCTTCAGTTACAACGTATGAGGTTTTAAAAGGAGATTTGGAAAAGCTGTGCTATCTGTCTGGCAGCGGTATGCTGTATTTGATGCAGGATCATGCCGTATACGGTATTGATCTAAGCAGCAGTGAGTATATTATTCTGGCAGATTCCCTGGAAGAGGGCGCTTTTGCAGTCAGCACAGACGGACGTCATTTTGCATGGCAGAATGACCAGAAAAATAATCAGGCATCTTATATCAGCCTGATGGATTTAGAGACGGGATCCAAACAGACAATTTCTGCACCAGAAGGAGATTATATCCGAAGTCTGGGTTTTGTCGGAGGCGATTTCCTTTATGGTCTGGCACATCAGGACAGCAGATGGATGGTAAATGGCCGTCTGGAAGACGTTCCCATGTATGCATTGGAAATACAAGGGGAAAACGGGCAGGTATTGACCAGGTATGAAAAAGACGGATATTATATTTCGGGTGTATCAGTGGAGGACAGCCGGATTCATTTGCAGCGCCTTGCTTCTCTATCGGGGGCTTCTTATACAAAAGTGGATAATGACACCATTGTCTGCAATGCAGAACTGGAAGATACGTCCATGGAGGGAATCGGCTGGTATACATCTTCAGATAAGGGAAAGATTTATTTTGCGCAGCTTTCCTCAGATGTAAAAAACAGCCAGAGCGTAAAGCTGTCCAGCCCGGAAAAGGTTTCGTATGACCAGTCTCTGGATTTGCAGCTTACTGCCAATACTCCATTTGCCGGTATGACTTTTTATGCCTATGGCAATGGCCGTTTAAAAGGAACTTCCCAGGATTTTGTAAAGGCAGTAGAAATGGCATATAAAGACATGGGCATGGTAACCGATCAGGATCAGAATATTTTGTGGAATCGTACCAACAGAGGAAATATCCGAACAATCCGGGATATCCAGAATACGGCAGCACCGATTATCCAGCACTTAAGAGAATTTGACGGCAGCAGAGAGTTTGATGACGGGCTGATTCTTTTGGATGCAAAAGGGCTGGCGTTAAACCAGATTTTGTATTTTGTGGATCAGGGCCTGCCTGCAGTGGCTTATATCGGAGAGGGAACATACGTCCTGATTACTGGTTTTGATCAGTTTAATGTGACATTGTATCAGCCGGAAACTGGAGAATCCTGGAAAATGGGAATGAATGATGCTTCCAGTTATTTCCAAAATCTGCAGAATGACTTTATTTGCAGCATCAGAACCGACTAAACAGGGGAGAAAAAGCCGGATTCTCTTTACAAGCCAGATTTTTATGATATAATCTATAGTGCATAATTTTAACATTAAGAAAATTGTAACATTTTTTTCATTTTTGTAATAGATATATTAGCATGAGCGTACTGGCATATTGCTTCTGTGCACCTGTGCTAGGTATGATTTAGGAGACTAGGATGGAACAATACATTATGAAGGGCGGCAATCCTCTTGTAGGTGAAGTCACCATAGGAGGAGCCAAAAATGCTGCCTTGGGAATCCTGACCGCGGCAATCATGACTGACGATGACGTACTGATAGAGAACCTTCCGGATGTCCGAGACATTAATGTGATGTTGGAGGCAATCGAGGAGATTGGAGCGACAGTAGAACGCATTGACCGCCATACGGCTAAGATTAATGCATCAAGTATTCACGAGATTTCTGTAGATGACGAATATATCCGAAAAATTCGGGCGTCCTATTATTTTATAGGAGCGCTCCTTGGAAAGTATAAAAGTGCCCAGGTGCCGCTGCCAGGAGGCTGTAATATCGGAAGCCGTCCGATTGACCAGCATCTCAAAGGGTTTCGTGCCCTTGGGGGAGATGTCCGGATTGAAAATGGGGCCGTCAGGGTTCATGCCATAGATTTGGTAGGAAGTCATATTTATCTGGATGTGGTTTCCGTAGGAGCTACCATCAATATTATGATGGCCGCAGCTTTGGCAGAAGGAATGACCATTCTGGAGAATGTGGCAAAAGAGCCCCATGTAGTAGATGTAGCCAACTTTTTAAACAGTATGGGTGCTAACATTAAAGGAGCAGGAACGGATACCATCCGGATTCGGGGAGTGAAAAAGCTTCACGGAACGGAATATTCCATTATTCCGGATCAGATTGAAGCAGGCACGTTTATGTGCGCGGCTGCCATTACCCGCGGTGATATTATGGTAAAAAATGTAATTCCCAAGCATTTGGAGGCGATTACGGCCAAGCTGCTGGAAGCTGGCTGTGAAGTTTCGGAGTTCGATGATGCAGTACGGGTAGTCGGAAAACCGGCTCAGCGCCATACGGATATTAAGACCCTTCCATATCCCGGTTTTCCTACGGATATGCAGCCTCAGATGACCGTGACCCTGGCATTGGCAGAAGGAACCAGTATGGTAACGGAGAGTATATTTGAAAATCGCTTTAAGTACGTAGACGAGTTGGCCCGCATGGGAAGCAATATTAAGGTAGAAGGCAATGTGGCGGTTATCGACGGTGTAAAGCGCCTCACAGGAGCCCAGGTTAATGCGCCGGATTTACGGGCAGGCGCAGCGCTGGTACTGGCTGGTCTGGCGGCAGAAGGCATAACGGAAGTAGATGAAATCGGTTATATCCAGAGAGGCTATGAGTGCTTTGAAGAAAAATTAAAGGCCCTTGGAGCAATGATTGAGAAAGTGGATTCTGAAAAGGAAGCCCAGAAGTTCCGTTTAAAGGTAGGATAATATACTTGACAGAGTTTTTAAAATGCTGTATAGTAAATTTGTTTTAAAATTGAAAAGTTCGTAAATATCCCTTATTCAGAGTGATGGAGATACAAAGGATCTGTGAAGTCACGGCAACCCCGATTGTGCGCGGTAAGCGCCAGGGTCGGAAGGTGCCAGCCTGAGCGAGGGGCTGTGTCCGGTGGGAGGCAGCCAGTCGAGCAATAAGAGGATTTGATGATGACAATCTCAAGTCCGCATTGCTGCGGACTTTTCTTTTTCACAAATATCAGATTAATTTGCAAAAACACAAGGAGGAAACACTATGGAGAGACGTTTATTTACTTCAGAATCTGTAACCGAAGGACATCCGGATAAGATGTGCGATGCTATCTCTGACGCCGTTTTAGATGCGTTAATGGAGCAGGACCCAATGAGCCGTGTTGCCTGTGAGACAGCTGTTACCACAGGTCTGGTACTGGTAATGGGTGAAATTACCACCAACGCTTATGTAGATATTCAGAAGCTGGTTCGGGAAACCATCCGTGAGATTGGATACGACCGTGCAAAATACGGTTTTGACTGCGATACCTGCGGCGTAATTACTGCCATTGACGAGCAGTCTGCCGACATTGCGTTAGGCGTGGACAAGGCTTTAGAAGCCAAGGAAAATACCATGTCTGACAGCGAGATTGACGCTATTGGCGCTGGCGATCAGGGCATGATGTTTGGCTACGCAACCAATGAGACCGAAGAATATATGCCATATCCAATCGCACTGGCACACAAACTGACCCGTCAGCTTACCAAGGTAAGAAAAGACGGCACATTAAAGTACCTGCGTCCGGATGGAAAGAGCCAGGTAACGGTAGAATATGATGAAGCTGGGAAGCCGGTTCGTCTGGATGCGGTTGTTCTTTCTACCCAGCATGATGAGTCCGTAACTCAGGAGCAGATTCACGAAGATATTAAAAAATACGTATTTGATCCCGTATTACCGGCTGACATGATTGACGGCAGCACCAAGTTCTTTATCAACCCAACTGGACGTTTCGTAATCGGCGGCCCTCATGGAGACAGCGGTTTAACTGGACGTAAGATTATCGTAGACACCTACGGCGGATATGCCCGTCACGGCGGCGGCGCATTCTCCGGAAAAGACTGCACCAAGGTAGACCGTTCTGCAGCATACGCTGCCCGTTACGTTGCAAAGAATATCGTAGCAGCAGGACTTGCAGACAAGTGCGAAATCCAGCTGTCCTACGCAATCGGCGTTGCACATCCGACTTCTGTTATGGTAGATACATTTGGAACCGGAAGAGTCAGTGACCAGAAACTGGTTGAGATTGTAAGAGAAAACTTTGATCTCCGTCCAGCAGGCATCATCAAGATGTTAGACCTGCGCCGTCCGATTTACAAGCAGACTGCTGCTTATGGACACTTTGGCAGAAACGACCTGGATCTGCCATGGGAGAAATTAGACAGAGTTGAGACGCTGAAGAAGTATTTATAAGATTCAGATTTTATGCAGGGGCTAAAATGGCCCCTGTATTTTTTTATCACAGAATTAAGAAGTAAAGTTTATTAGCGGGAGGGACACCACAAAAAAGCCAGTAAATAAGCGGTTTGACAGCCATGCGGCAACGTATTTACTTCAAAATCAAGAGGCACTGACGGACAAATGATCTGTCAGTGCCTTTTTTGCTAAGATGCCCCCTGAATAGATGGCACCAATACAACTCTGCTCCGGCAACGACTTTTTTCGTTGCCGGGGCTTTTTTCTTTTACCCAAAACCAAGAAGGAGGTCAAAACAATGCCGTTACATCTGGATTATTTCTACGGCGGCGAGGCCGAACAATACAGCTTTTATCGAGTACCCAAAGTCCTGTTTACCAATCCCCACTACAAAACTGTATCCGTCGAAGCAAAGGTGCTTTATGGGCTTTTGCTTGACCGGATGGCGCTGTCTGTCCGCAACGGCTGGTTCGACAGCGACAACCGGGTGTTCATCTACTTTACCCTGGAGGACGCTGTGGAACTGCTGGGTTGCGGTAAGGATAAGGCCATCAAACTGTTCAAGGAACTGGATCAAGATGGCGGCATCGGTCTGATTGAACGGAAAAAACAAGGCCAGGGCCGCCCCACTAAGATTTATGTCAAGAACTTCACCCTGCCGCAGGAACTCGGCCAGACTTCTGAAAAGCCGAAGTCTGCACCTCTGGACAGTGCCGAAGTCTTGACTTCTGAAAAACCGAAGTCTGGACTGCGGGAAACCAGAAGTCTTGACTTCGGAAAATCCGCCTCTAATAAGACTGATAAGAATAATACTGAATTGAGTGATACTGATCCATCTATCTATCCGCCGCAGGCGTCAGTGGAAAGCACAAAGCAGCAGAGCAAAAAGGATAGGATTGATTCGATGGATACCTACCGAGAACTGATAAAAGAAAATATTGACTACGATGTGCTGCTGATAGACTACCCCTATGACGAAGAAACCATCGCGGGGTATGTGGAGCTGATGGTGGAGGTCTGTTGCAGTCAGCGTGAATTTATCCGCATCAACCGGGAGGAGATTCCCACTGAGGTGGTAAAGAGCCGGATGCTGAAGCTGAATAAGGAACATATCAGCTATGTTCTGGACAGTATGCAAAAGAATACTACGCTGGTTGGAAATATCAAGGCTTACACCCTGTCGGCGTTGTATAACGCTCCTGTTACCATCAGCCAGTATTACACATCCCTGGTCAGCCACGATATGGCGCAGGGATTTGGCGGCAGCTGACAGACACCGAAATTTTCGTGAAAAACCAATCAAGATCACAAGGAGGTAGTGAGTACATGGCAAAGAAAATCAATATTCTGGTGGTGGAACCCGGACAGCCCCCGCGTCCAGCACAGGTGGAGGCCACATTGAAAACCTTTGAGAAGGTGGTGGGTGGTCCGGTGGAAATAGGCTGCTTTCTCCCCCAGCGGGTGCTGCTTGTCGGTCAGGAGGATGGCAAGCAGCGGGGACTTCCGCCCAATCGGGAGAATCCACAGGAGGGGGATTATATCGCAGGAACTTTTATGCTGTGCGGCTTTGAGGACGACAGTTTTATCTCTCTGACCCCTGCACAGCAGATGGAATTTCAGAGCCGGTTTGCAAAACCTGGAGAGTTTATGATGGTCGGTGCCGACAAGGTATGTGCCAGACCGGAAGAACTGGTTGGTGAGGTGTGCAGGCTGTGGAACAGCCTGCCAAATGGGCAGTCGGTGGTACTGACCAAATGGGGCGGCCCGGAAAGGGGCGTGACAGTATGATGCAGAAACAACAGAATATCCAGCCGGATGGCCGCAGTCAAGCAGACTGCGGCTTTTCTGATGCCAAAAACCACTTCCATGCGGTCAGCCTGAGTGGCGGCAAAGATTCCACCGCCATGCTTCTGCTTATGATTGAGCGAGGAATGCCTATTGACGCAGTGTTGTATGCCGATACCGGTATGGAGTTCCCCGAAATGTACGGACATCTGCAAAAGCTGGATGACCACCTGTACCGGGAGCGTGGTCTGCATATCACCACGCTGCGCCATTCAAAGAGCTTTGCGTGGATGATGTTTGAGGAACCAAAGCAGAAGCTTTCCTGTCTTGCCAACCGGCAGCGCCTGGGGATTCCACCTTATGGTAACGGTTGGCCCGGAATCAAGGTGCGTTGGTGTACGGGTCAGCTGAAAACCCATCTGCTGACAAAAGAGGTCAACCGTATCAAACAGCATCGCAATGCCCTGCAATATGTCGGAATCGCTGCGGACGAATCCCAGCGGTGCAGGGGTGAACAGTATCCGCTGGTAGATTGGGGGATCACCGAGGCACAGGCTCTCCAAATCTGTTATGACCGGGGCTTTGATTTTGGCGGTCTGTATGAAATCTATCATCGTGCCTCCTGCTGGTGCTGCCCTTTCCAGCGGATCGATGAACTCCGCAAGCTGCGCCTGCACCATCCAGAATTGTGGAGCCGGCTGTTGGAGATGGATGAACGGGCAAGGGCACAGTTTGGCACCGGTCCTCTGGGACAGTTTAAGACGCGGTGGAGCGTGGCGGAGCTGGATGCCCGGTTCGCGGCGGAGGAAAGCCAGTGAGATACCTTCTGCGACGCCTGGTGGTACCGCCTTAATCCATATCGAACAGCAATTCACGACAAGGAAAGGAGGTTTTCACCATGCAGGATGAAGTACGGGATAAATCGGTGGCTCTAGTGATTAAGGTGGGTAAGACTGGCGGCAAGCTGACCGCCGACCTTCTGAAATGGGCCATCCGCCGCTATCAAGCCCAGCAGAAGAATCCGAAAATCCATCATGGCAAGCAGACGGTCAAGCAGCTTGTAGGCCAGGGCAGCGGTGTTCAGAATATTGAGATCACAGAAAAGAACATAAAGTCTTTTGAGCGTGTGGCACGAAAATATGGCGTGGATTTTGCGCTGAAAAAGGACCCGGCTCAGGGTAAGTATCTGGTGTTCTTCAAGGCACGGGATGAAGCGGCGCTTCAGGCGGCATTTACCGAGTATGCAGCCAAAAGCCTGCACCGGGAACCGAAAAAGCCGTCCTTACGAAAACAGCTTGCCCACTTTAAGGAGCTGATTGCCCATCAGACCCGCGATACCGTGAAGAATCGGGAGAAGGGAGGAATGGAACTGTGAAACTGGATTTGAAAAAATACATTCTGCCAAACCTGCCCTATCTTTTCCTGTTCTGGTTCTTTACCAAGGTTGCACAGGGCTACCGGCTGGCGGTGGGGACAGATGCTGTCACAAAGGCAATGGGTGCATTGTCCGGTTTGGGTGCGCTGCTCTCTGAAAATCCGCTGCCCAGCTTTCATCCCCGGGATTTACTGATTGGTGCAATCGGAGCGGCAGCTGTTCGGGCGGCGGTCTATTTTAAGGCAAAGAATGCGAAGAAGTACCGCCAAGGGGTCGAATACGGGTCAGCCAGATGGGGTGGGCCGAAAGATATAGCCCCATTCATATCTCCAAAGTTTGACCAAAATATCCTGCTGACCCAGACAGAGCGTATTATGCTTGGCAGAAATAAGATTCCCAAGTATAATATCAATAAAAATGTGCTGGTGATCGGCGGTTCCGGCTCCGGCAAGACCCGCTTCCATATCAAACCCAACCTGATGCAGATGAACGCCAGCTATATCATCACCGACCCGAAAGGCACAGTCTTGATTGAGTGTGGAAAGATGCTCCAGCGGGGTGGATATGAGATCAAGATTCTCAACACCATCGACTTCAAGCAGTCCATGCGTTACAACCCCTTCCGGTACATCCGGTGCGAGAATGATATTCTAAAGCTGGTCAACTGCATCATGGAAAACACCAAGGGCGAGGACAGCCGGGGCGGTGAGGATTTCTGGGCAAAGGCCGAGGCTCTGTACTACCAGGCGCTGATCGCATATATCTGGTATGAAGCACCGGAGGAGGAAAAGAACATGACCACCCTGTTGGAAATGCTCAATGCCTCTGAAGTCCGGGAGGAGGATGAAAGCTTCAAAAATGCCGTTGATTTGATGTTTGAGCAGCTGGAAAAGCGTGACCCAGAACACTTTGCGGTGCGCCAGTATAAGAAATATAAGCTGGCTGCCGGAAAAACAGCCAAGTCGATCCTGATTTCCTGTGGTGCCCGCCTTGCTCCCTTTGACATTAAGGAGGTCCACCAGCTGATGGAGGGGGACGATTTGGAACTGGATAAGATTGGGGACAGGAAAACAGCGCTGTTTTGTATTGTGAGTGATACCGACACGACATTTAGTTACATTGCAGCGATGGCTTATACCCAGATGTTTAATGTGCTGTGCGATGAAGCCTTGAAAAATGGCGGTGCGCTCAAAAATCATGTGACCTGTCTGCTGGATGAATTTGCAAACCAGAAAATCCCCAATTTTCAACACCTGATTTCGGTTATCCGCAGCCGGGAGATTTCAGCCCACATTGTGGTGCAGACCCAGTCCCAGCTAAAGGCTTTATACAAGGATCATGCGGAAACCATCATCGGCAACTGCTCCTGTGTCCTGTTTCTGGGCGGCAAAGAGCAAAGTACCCTGAAGGAAATTTCGGAAACCCTGGGTAAAGAAACCATTGATATGTTCAATACCTCTGACAGCAGAGGCAGCCAGCGGAGCATGGGGATAAACTATCAAAAGCTGGGAAAGCAGCTTATGTCAACCGATGAGCTGGCAGTAATGGACAATAGCAAGTGCATCCTTCAGGTGCAGGGTGTCCGTCCATTCTTTTCAGATAAATACGATATAACAAAGCATCCCCAGTACAAATACCTGTCGGATGCTAACCCGAAAAACGCTTTTGATACTGAAAAGTATCTGAGCCATAGATTGACCGTAAGGCCGGAAGATGTGTTCGACTGCTGTGAACTCGACGCACCACCCGCCTGCGATAGAAACGCCGTTTGACTTTGTGCAGACGGTGCTTTTTTATTTTACCTATTTCGTTTTCAAAATAAGGAGGATACTGCGTATGGAATTTTTTGCTTCTGCGATTGATACTTTGAAGGTCCTGGTGATTGCCCTGGGCGCTGGTCTGGGTGTGTGGGGTGTCATCAATCTATTGGAAGGATATGGAAATGACAATCCTGGCGCGAATGCTCATGTGCGGTAAAGTAATAAAAAGATTTAGGTAGCCGCCTTAACTATTCCTAAATAAGATAATATGCACAGTATTTTCTCGTAAATAGAAAATAAATTATTGCATTTTACCAATTATTATGTTAAAATGACAATGTAACAAAGAGCTATGTATTTTTAAGGAAAGGGAGGAACTTATGAATTTAAGAAAATCTATTTTAGCACTTTCAGTAGTAGCTGGAATTGTAGCTGCTCCAATGACTGTATTTGCCGCTCATACTCATAGTTGGGGTTCTCCCCAGTACTATGGATATGAAGATGAAATGCCTGGTATATATGATGACTGGGATAAATGTGCGACACGTCATGTATATAATTACAAACAATGTTTAATTTGTGGAGAAGTAAGCATTTATGAAGTTGAGACGATTGAAATGTCTCACAAATGGGTGAATGGTGCATGTGTATATTGCAACAAAGGTTACGCGAAAGAGATAAATTAACATAGTATCATTACCGGCAAGTTTATAATCAAAAAATAGAAAGCATTGAGAATATTTCATAATTTCTTGAAAGTACTCTCAGTGCTTTCTTTGATAATATGAAAGGAGAAATAAATGCAAAAAAAACAACTTTCTGTATTAGTACTAATTATTTTATGCTTTTTATTAGGATGTAACAGAGAAACACCAAAAGATGAATCTCAACAAAATTATGAAGATGAATCTAATATTTCTAAAACAAATGGAGAAGAACTTGTAAATATAAACAGTGAATTGTTAGGTTCGACTCCTTTTGATATCCAAATCGATAAAACAGCATTGCAGACTAGAAAAGAAACAGAAACAGAAGTTACAATAAAGACAAATTTAACAGACTGGGGTTATACTGTTTCTTCTGAAAAAGGGAAAATATCTGATATAAATAAAAATTCATTCATATATATAGCACCTAAAGATGAGAGGGATGATACTATAAAAATACAATTATCGGACTATGAAAATGGCATATCATATGAATATACAATTCCACTTATTTTTGCGGGAAACAATGAACATTCTTTAGATAAATTCAAGGAAAATCTTTCAAGATTACCTAATAGTTAGTAAAGAGTCGATAGACTAAAGTACCACCATCCTCTTTTATTTCAACTGAATATCCATCCCGCCGCACCGCAGCGGCACATGAAGCAGTAAATCCGAAAAAGATTTGCTGCTTTTTTTGCGTCCATTTTTGGCAAATTTCCAAAAGTTCCGTATTAGACAGTGAAACCAAAAAAGGCTGCCATTTTTTTCAGACAGCGGGCAAAACGCAGCTTCCGAAACGCCTTATTGTCGGGAAAGACCGAGCCGCCGGAAAAGTTCTTGCCGGAAAGTCCGTCCATTCTGCTCTTTTGTGGTTTGTAGGGAGTAAGGGAAAAACGCCAGCCCGCAGCCTTTTATAAAAAAAGCTGGTTATAGATTTTCTGAAAAAGTGGCAGTAGGAAGTGAACGGCAGTCCGGCAGTTTCTTAGAGCAAGATTCTACCGCAGTACCAAAATTCGCTTATCGCTCATTTTGCCCCTGCGGGAATCTTGTTGGGGAGTGCCTTCCCCAAACCCTG
>URUX01000002.1 GCA_900551135.1 uncultured Clostridium sp. | reverse complement strand
CTGATACGTTTTCCGAACGAAGGTGTCGGAGGTTGGCAGGCAACGGAAAAACCTGTTATTATCCAGACAAAGGTGCTGGAGGTTGGCAGACAACGGAAAAATCAACCATGAAAGGGGAATGTCTCATGCTGCGGCATAGACATTCCCTTTTCTAAATCATACAGTCAACTAGAGTGGTATAGAGTTAAGGATATATTATGGACAAAAGACGTGCGATTCAAACTATGACAAAGGCTGCACAAAATTATAAGAATAATCTGGAAGATCAAAAGGTCTTGTTCCTATATGGGACACCATCTGATGTGAAGAGACAACTGAAGACAGAAGAGAAACTGTTGTCATCTATACAGTCTTATGAAGTGGCGTTTCATAGATATAATTTTTTGCATTTGACAGGAGTGAAATTAAATAAAAACAATGTAGCGTCCGCTATCCATTTTTATGAGAAATGTCTTAATAATAGATTAGCGGAAGATGATTTCTTTTTTGCTAAGGATGGTTCTACAGGACAAAAATTGGATATACTGGAAAGAATGATGCTGATAAAAAAGAATGTAACAATGATAGGAGATTTTACAGACAGAGGACCGAAACTATTTACAGAAAAGGCAGCAGGAAATATATGCGGCTGCATCGGATTCGTGCAAGATAGAAATACAAAATTAAATGTACCAAATACCTTGCTCAAAAAAGATATAAGAGATGTGACAGCACAACCGACATATAAGGTTTTTGCTGTCATATCAAAGCATTATACGGATGATAAATACTCATGTTTTACAAAACTTGATAAGAGCATTGATTTGAAAGAATGTCATTTTACGGAAGAAATTGAAAAAATGATAGATAGAGAGAAATTATAGTTGTTGGTATACGGAAAATTAAAATAGACAAAAGAATTTAGGAATATATCTAATCGTCAAAAACACAATATAAAGCACATGAAACTTGACTAATACTATATATTGTGTTAAACTCATCTTGTAATTGATTTTTGTGCGTATTCCGGTTTGGAATGGCGTTTTTGAAAGAAAACAGAGACGCATTGCACACGCAGTTAAGTTTGTATGGAAATGTCAGTAGTATTACCATGCCTTTCGGGCAGGGATATTACTGGCTTTTTTATTTTAACGGGAAGTTTCCCGTATGTTTGAAGCGAGAATGACTATGGTTTGCAGATATCAGCAGACAGAAGGCTTTAGGCTCATAGCATTCCCGCTTTTTTTCTGCCCAAATGCCAAAGTGGCTTTGAGGATATATTTTTATTTTAAAGAAAGGCGGTATTCATGTATGAATGAAAAGAACAGAAGAAATGGAACCTGGAAGAGGCAGGGAAATGATTACAGGAATCAGTGTAAGATTCCACGTAAAATGAATGTTTTCTATCATAGAGACATTCTGCTTTCCAGAAGAACCGGTATTCCCCGTAAAACACGGAAGGGGGCCTGATGGATGATGGAAGGTTTTTCGCAGAATCCAAGACCTTCTCCGCTGGTTGTAACGGAAACAGCGGAATTATCCAGAGAGGAATGGCTGTCTTTTAGACGCAGGGGAATCGGTGGAAGTGATGTGGCTGCCATACTGGGGATTTCTCCATTCCGGACGGCCAGGGATATTTATTATGACAAACTGGAGATTGCAGATGTGGAAGAAGAGGAAGGAAACTGGGTAGCCATGGAAATGGGGCATCTTCTGGAGGATCTGGTTGCGGAGATATTCCATCGAAAGACGGGGTACGAAATCTACCAGATTAAGAAGATGTTCGCTCATCCGCAATACCCCTTTATGTTGGCAGATGTGGATTATTATATCACTCTGCCGAATGGGAAAACGGCTATTCTGGAGATTAAGACTACAAATTATAATGCTCGTGATAACTGGTGGTTGGGTGGAAAGGAAACAGTACCGGTCTATTATGAAACCCAGGGACGCCACTATATGGCAGTCATGGACATGGATCAGGTATTTTTCTGTTGTCTGTATGGAAATACGGAGGATGAGGTCATTATCAGGGAAATCAAACGGGATACAGACTATGAGGAGGAAATGATTTATCTGGAGCAGGAGTTCTGGGAGGGATGTGTGCAAAAGAAGCTTCCACCGCCCTATACGGAGAGTGGGGATTTGATTATAGCAAGTTCCCGCCGCCACAGTGGTGCCGCCAATATGGATGCACCGGTTCGCCCTATGGGAACTGGAATGACCGCAACGCTTATGCGCTACCTGGAACTGCAGGAAGAGAAGAAAAACTCAGAGAAACATTCAAAGAAGCTGGAAAGCGAAATGCAGAGGCTGAAAGGGATTCTTATTGCAGAAATGGGGAGCAGCTGTACAGCTCTGTGTGAAAAAGAAGGAGTCAGCTATGTGAGATGCTATCCACAGGCTTATGCGGCTGCCGTGACAAGGCTCAAGGAGTTGATGGTTTACCCAAGGGCGTTGATTGTGGATGTTGGAGGTTTCACAGCAGATTATCTGTTGATGAGAAACGGGGCGGCAGATCTGTCAGTATGCAGTTCATTGGAAAATGGTGTCATTCTGCTTTATAACCGCATCTGTACGAAGGTAAATTCCGAATTTAACAGGTTGCTCCAGGAAACGGATATTGATGCGATTTTGAAAGGCCAGGGGGCTACTTATCCTCCCAGAGTTGTTCTTCTGGTTGAGCAGATGGCACAGGATTTTGTAAACGACCTGCTGAACCGGCTGCGGGAGCAGATGCTGGATTTATCGTCAGGGGTCGTGGTTTTTGTAGGGGGAGGTGCTATCCTTTTGCGAAGGCAGATTGAGGCATCCGCAAAAATAGGGAAAGCAATCTTTGTGGAGGATATTAATGCCAATGCCAGGGGATATGAATTACTTTATCAGTCCGAGACGATGAGCAGGTAATGGTATGGGGGATAAAAAGAATAGAGGACGGTTTACTATTAAATTCAACGAGAATGATCCTGCACATGAAAAGGTTATTGGCATACTGGAACAGCAGGGACCAAGACAAAAGGCACAGTTTATCGCAAATGCAATTCTCCATTATATTCACTGCCGGGAAACGCCCGATATTGCAGTACCCTGTTTCCAACAGCCAGATAAAGCTGCTATTAAAGCAATCGTAATGGAAATTTTGAGGCAGCAGGGAATGAAGAATACGGAAATCGAAGGTAAGTATTTGATATGTTCGACGGAGGAGAAGGGGGCGATGGCACCTGCACAGAGCGAGCGTCATCTATCGGATATACAGACTATGGATGACGATGTGAGGGAGCTGATTGCCAGTACAATGCTAGCGTTTAGAAATGGTTAAAAGTAATAAGGCATAAGGAATACGCTTAACTTTCTTATGCCTTATTGTCTTGTATTGCGGCAAGATAACTGTTAATAATATCTTCCAGATGCCGATATTGTCCCGGAGTCAGACAGGAGAGTTTATTCGACAGATAGGAAATATCGTCATTTGTTATTCTTCCCGTAAGAAGATAATCTGTACTGATTTCCAAAGCAGAGCAAAGGCGAATAATGTTCTCGGGACGAAGAACTTTTTTGCCAAGTTCAGCATAAGAAACTGTTTGAGCAGTGATATTGGCACGTTCCGATAACTCTTCCTGTGTGAATCTTAGCTGCTTTCTTCGGCTATGAAGCCGATTACCAATTTGTTTTAGTAAATCGTCCATTTATTACCTCCATATCATAGTTAAATTTTATCTTCCATAGCATATTAAACAAAGCAACCATGGTTGAAAAAACACGTCTATAGCGTGTATAATAGAAGATATTTGATAAAAGGAGTAAAAGGACATGATAAAGACATGTGCCGTGATGGGGCAGCGCCCTACCCGATTCAAATTCAAATACAATGAGGATTACTCACTCTGTAAAAAAATTAAGAAAGTAATGGCAGAAGAATTTAAGCGGCTATATGACGAGGAAGATGTACGGCGAATTCTTGTGGGCGGAACCTTGGGCGTGGATATGTGGGCTGGGGAAATTGTGTTGCGGTTGAAAGAGACTCCGGGATATGAGAATTTTGAGCTGATTGTAGTGCTCCCTTTTGCTAAAATTGATGAACACTGGGATTCACGGAGTCAAAAGCGATTGGCCTTTCTTATCCGACACAGTGAACAGCATTTGATTGTGGGAGAAAACAGTGGAAAAGAAAGCTATATAAAAAGGAATCATTATATGATGGAGCATGCAGATTATCTTCTGGCAGTATCTGATAGCGGCTGCGAACCCGGTTCAGCAATTATGAAGTTGGTAAACTATAGTACAAAGGAAAAAATGTATGTGGTAATGATTCATCCAGATACAGCAAAAATATGTAGGGTATCTTGCTTACCAGGCTGTAAATGAGGTATAACTAAAGTATGAGGTAAAAAATAAATGGTAAACTCAAATTTTAAAAAATACAGTACTATTCTATATGTTATCTTTGCCATCTTTACAGCAAGGGTGCTGAGGCAGATTGGTTTTCAGTTGGAGAATCCACTCAAACTGTATTTGGTTATCCTTCGTGCGTCTATTTATATTGGACTTTTTACAGCATGGTGTATCTCTGTTCGTAATCGTATTATTCAGCCACAGGTGCGTCGATATCTCACAGTGATTTCTGCACTTATGGCATTTTGGATGACAGTCAGGACAATTCGGTATTCATTGGGTGAATGTATGTGGTTGATGCGATATCTCTGGTACCTGTACTATCTACCCATGCTGTTTATTTCAAGTTTGTCGGTGTTTGTTTCTTTGTCATTGGGAAAACCGGATAACTTTCGCTTGCCGAAGTGGACGAAGTTTCTCTACATACCTACTGCCGCACTGTTGATGCTTGTACTGACCAATGACCTACATCAGCTCGTATTCGTTTTTCCGAAAGATGCAGTTATATGGGGAAATGATTATCATTATGCATTCGGTTATTTTCTGGTAATTGGTTATATAGTAGTTTGTATTATAACTACTCTTATTACCATGCTGATTAAATGCCGTATTCCGCACAGACGTAACGTTTTGATGCTGCCTATTATTCCCATGGCACTGGCAGTGTTCTATAGCGTTCTTTATATTTTCCGTGTTTCGTGGCTTAGGACGATTGCGGGAGATGTGACAGTTGTATTCTGTTTGTTGATTATGGCTGCACTGGAGAACTGTATTCGATGCGGTTTGATTCAGAGCAACACCGGTTATGATGAATTGTTTATGGCCAGCAGACTTGGTGCACAAATTACAAATCAGGAGAATGTGGTTTGCCTTGTCAGCGCTAATACAAGAGAATTGACGCAAGCACAGAGAATAAGTGCCGGGACAAGACCTGTTTTAGTGGATCAGACAATCCTTGTCAAAAGCCAGCCGATTCGATTTGGGCATGCGCTGTGGCAGGTGGATATTGCTGAGATTATGGATACGATTGAGCAGGTTGAGGAAAATTGCCGCAATCTTGCGGAACGCAACCGTATCCGGCAGGAAAATTTAAAAACAAGAAAAAAGCTCCTTTCACTCCAGGAAAAGAACCGGGTGAGTGATCTGCTCCACAGAGAAACAGCTAGCCAGATTGACTTGATTGATTGGATGTTAGCACAGTATGATATGGAAACAGATGACAGAAAACGTAAGAGGCTTCTTGGTGGGGCGGCAGTTGTGGGCGCCTATATAAAACGGTACGGAAACTTGTTACTCATTGATGAACGTACAGAAATAGCAGATATCTGCGACCTGTCAAGGTGTTTCGATGAGTCCTTTATTAATTTAGAACTGCTTGGTGTGAACTGCGTTCATACGTTGCCATCGGGGATTTCACTGGTGACAAAAGATATGCTTAAGGTATACCGTAACTTTGAAATGGCAGTGGAAACCAGCCTCAGCGATCTTCAATATGTATGGGTCAATATCCGAGAAAACAAGGAAGAAATTCTTCTGAATATGGAATTTGTCTGCGATACTGATCTTTCTCATCTTGCATCAATGGCAAATGCGTTTTCCTCTGAGGATGGAGCTTACCGTTTTACCTTCAAATTGCGGAAAGGCGGTGAGTAAGGATGAGAGTTGGAAAAGTTGCCAGGCGGTTCAAGGAGAAATATGAATTGCGCATGGCAGTGAAAGAAGTGATGGATACCCTTCCTACTGCTGTCTGTTACTTTGATTTCTCAGGTACAGTTAAACTGTGTAATGCAGCCATGTATAATCTTTTTTGGAAAATCGCCCAATGTGATTTGCAAAGTTTTGACGAACTGAAAGAAGCACTGGCTGGCTGCGATAAATCGACTGGTATTGTACGGGATGGAAATGTGTTTCTTTTTCCAGAAGGGAAAGCCTGGCAGTATTCCGTAGGAGAAATCAAAACGGCTGACGGTAATGTGTATACAGAGGCGGTGTTCAGTGATGTGACTGAATTATATGAAAAACGGCAGGAACTAAAACGGCAGTCAAGAGAATTGAAAAAAATGTATCAGGAACTAAAAAACCTGTCGGAGAATGTGCAGGAAGCGGCCAGAGAGCAGGAAATTCTCAATATGAAATCACGGCTTCACGATCAGATGAATATGGGTGTAATTGCTATACGACAGATGCTGCGCCAGAACACTACTTCTGAGGAAAATAATGCTGCTATTACGCAATTTCGCCGCGCCATTCAGGTCTTGCGGGAGGAAAATGCTTATCCGCAAGATGATGTGACAGAGTTTATCCGGGATGCGGCGGTATCAGGAATTCAAGTAAAAATTACAGGTATTCTGCCGGAAACGGAAGAAATATTGCATTTGCTTTTGCCGGTCATGCGGGAAGCCTGTGTTAATGCGGCTCGTCATGCCGATGCGACGATGATGTATGTAGCAGTAGAGCAGAGTGCGGGTGCCGTTACCCTGCGCATGACTAATGATGGAAAACAGCCTGAAGAAGAAATCACGCCCCGAGGAGGTCTCGTTGATCTCGTAAAAGTGATTACGGAAGCTGGCGGCAGGTTGGAGCTTCGATCGCAGCCTGTGTTTACGCTGACAGTGACTCTGCCGGTTTGTGAGCAGAAAACAAAACAGGAGGTGTCGGTATGACAAAGGTGCTTGTGATCGACGATCAACGGATCGCCAGAGAGTATATGGAGAATATTGTGAAAAATGGCGGGGACTATGAACTTGTAGGAAGTCTATCCAAGGCGGATCTTGCCGAGACTGTCTGCCGCAGGAGTAAAGTAGATTTGGTGCTTATGGATGTATGCACTCATGGGACAAAGGACGGTATTGATGCGGCTGCCCAGCTTCGCAAGTTGTTTCCCAAGTTGAAATTGATTGTTGTTACCTCCATGATGGAGGAGAGTTATATCAAGCGGGCCAGAGAGGCTGGGGTGGACAGTTTTTGGTATAAAGAGATTAGCCCGGAGGACTTGCTTACCGTCATGGATGCCACTATGCAGGACAGACAGATGTGGCCTGATGAAGCACCATCTGTAAAGCTGGGTATTACTACCAGCAATGATTTTACGGAGACAGAAATCAAGGTTCTGCGGCTGGTTTGTGAGGGGCTGGAATATGGCGAGATTGCAGAACAGCTAAATTATACGAAAGATAATGTAAAGTATCATATCCGTAACATTCTTCAAAAAACAGGTTATGCCAATAAAACACAGCTTGCCATTGCCGTAACGGGTAAACGCTATATTATTCCAAAGCTTTTTGATGGGCAGGATGGATCAGAGGAATGTTCCATAGTTTTATAATATAATTTTGCTAGTATTCCCGGTTTCAGATTTGAAACCGGGCTTTTTTTTGTAAAGGACGAAAGTTTACCCTTATGGGTAGGGAAAAGAAAAATAAACTCCCATATAATGAAGGTGTAAAGGGGATATCTATGTTATTTCATGTCCAGAAGTCAAAGCAAGACATGAATCAGAAATTTTGGAGGTAAAGATATTGCGGAGAGTCGTTATTGATATGCAGAATATGCTGTTTGCAGATGCGGTAGCGGAGGCACTGCGTAGATTTGATTCTGATTTTGATCCGGTTATGAGCCAAAGTCCGGACAAAACTCTGGCACTATGCGATGCCATACTGGCAAACATCCTGATTATGGAAGTTACCGCATATGCACCATGGAAATTAGAGGAACGGATGAAAATTCGTGATGAACTGAGAAAATGTAATCCGGATTGCAAAATTGTACTAATAGTTGATGAGAATACCGAGAAGAAGCTGGCAGATCGGGTCCGACAGGCAAAGAAAGATGGTTTAGTAGATAATTTTATCTATGGGTCAATTTCTTCCAGCTATCTGTCGGCGGTTATCGACGCATTGTAAGGGAGGGTAAGATGATGAAAAAACGAAAGCTTTGGATTTATATAGCGGGAATTCTTGTGTTGGCAGGTTTCATGCTGCTGACGGCCTGCCAGAGAAACGGCGGGCAGAAGAAGCCTATAACACTGACTGTCTGGCATGTTTATGGCGGTCAAACGGATTCACCGCTCAATGACCTGATTGAAGAATTTAATGAAACGGTTGGGGTCAAGGAGGGAATTAAGCTTCAGGTTACCGTGGTGTCAAATACCAACAACATCCATGACGCAGTGCTCAGGGCCGCTAATGACGAGCCGGGAACAACTGGCCTTCCGGATATGTTTATTTCTTATCCAAAGACTGTTCTGGCTATGCCGGATTCAGATATTTTGGTGGATTATAGAGATTATTTCAGTGATGAAGAATTGTCTGCCTATATTCCAGCTTTCCTGGAGGAGGGAGAGATTGACGGTCGTCTGGTTGCCTTTCCGGTAGCGAAATCCACGGAAATTATGTTTATCGACAAAACGCTGTTTGACCGGTTTGCAGCGGATACCGGAGCTGCTTTGGAGCAGTTAGATACATGGCAAGGATTATTTGAATTGTCTAAAGAGTATTACCAGTGGACAGATGCCCAGACACCGGAGGTGCCAGGAGATGGAAAAGCTTTTTTTGTCCATGATTATCATTTTAATTACTTTCAGGTAGGAGTGGAATCTTTGGGAGAGGATTTCTTTCATGGAAATGAGATTACCTATGGGAAGGCATTTTCAAAAGTTTGGGAGACTTACGCAGACGCTGCCGTTCAGGGTGGTGTGTGGCTGCAGGAGGGCTATGCAACGGAGCCGCTTCGGACCGGAGAGACGATTGTCAGTGTGGCTTCGTCAGCTAGCGTTCTTTACTATGAGGATATTGTAACTTATCCGGACAATCAATCCGAACCGATAGAAGTTATTGCGAGACCGGTGCCATGCTTTGAAAACGGAGAACGGTTGGTTATGCAGCGTGGAGCGGGCTTTTGTACGGTAAAATCCACACCGGAGCGAGAACGAGCAGCCGCGGTTTTCCTGAAATGGCTGACTGAACCGGAAACCAATGTGCGCTTTGTGACCAGTGTTGGGTATATGCCGGTGACAGATGCTGCTTTCGAGGTGTTGCCAGATTTTATAGACAATCTGGAAGATCCGAAGTACAGGAGTCTTTATAAAGCATTTTTGGAAACACAATCTTCTTATGAATTCTATACGGCGCCTCAGCTTGCCAATTATCTGGAACTGGAACAGACCTTTGAAAAGAATGTCCGCAGCAAGCTTCGCATGGCTTGTAACAGTTGGCAGGACGGAGAAGAAGATGTGGAAAGATTGATGTCGGAGGCGCTGGAGAATGTGAAGGCGTCACTTCCCAAATAGATAAGTGAGTGAGTACCATGGCAAATATGTTGAAAGAATTTGAAAAGCTGCTACATTTGGCTTTAGACCGCAAGGTTACATTGCACAGGAAGCTGATGATGTATCTGCTTTGTTTGATTCTGGCAGCTTTAGGCATTTTTTTGCTGCTTTTGACAGCTATCGGCGGGCCGCTGAAGGCGGAAACGCAGATTGCGCAGGCGATGGAGAGTCAATTACATACCATGTATGATAAAGTCTCAGAAGAAATGGAGACTTACACCGGATACAGTCTGCAGCTTTCCAGAGAATTGGGACAGGATATAGAGAATTTTCTGGACGAAAAAGGAATTTCAGTCTCAGATTTGAATGACCAGCCGGAATTGCTTTTGGAAATACAGAAAATGATGTATTCGGAACTTAATACAACAATCCGACTAGGGCGAAGCAGTGGTGTATTTGCTTTGGTAAATGCAACGATAAATACACAGATTCCGGAAGCAGAGCAATCCCGGTGTGGTGTCTATCTGCGGCTGATCAATGTAAGCAGCAATGTGATTTTAAGTCCGGAAACTATTTTGTTCCGTGGGAATACGGAAATCGCAAGGGAAAACGGGCTGGAATTGCATAATCGATGGAATATGGAACTGAATGCAGAAGGATTTTTTGGTTATCAGGAGCTGGAAACCGGACCGGAGCAGTTGGAGTCTGGTTATTACTGGATCAGCCGTATGAATCTGAAAAACACCTGGGAGGATGTAATTTTACTTTTGGTGCCGATGTATGCAGATTCAGGAGAATTTCTGGGAGCGTGTGGAATAGAACTGAATGCCGTTCATTTTAATCTGGAATATCCGGCCATAGCCAGTTCCTATGGTTCTATGGTTACGGTTATTGCGCCAGCGGAAAACGGAAACCTGAGACTGGATCAGGGCATGGCGGGAAATACGGAAGGCACATGGCTTGATAATGCGGAAAGCCTGTCTATCACAACAAAGAATACTTATTATAGTACCTATCGTTCCTCAAAGTGTGATTATTATGGAATCCAGATGCCTTTAGAGATACCCGGGAGCAGTGGACAGGAGTGGGCAGTTGCGGTGCTGGTTCCGCGTGAAAGCTGCGACCAGTATATTCTGAGGAATAAGGCATGTATTATGGGTGTCATACTGGGATTTGTTCTCATTATGATTGCACTTGCATGGATGCTGTCAAAAAAATTTGTTCGGCCGATTCTTCAGGACTTTCGGGATATCCAGGATGGTCAGCAGACAAGTGATGGTAAATACAGATTTGCAGAACTGGAGGAACTTTGTAAATGGCTGGCGGAAAGAGAGCAACCTCCGGAGGCGGGCGACCTGCCGCCGAATATGGCAGAACTCCTTGAAAATTTTGCGTGGAACGTAAAAAGGCTGACCAATGCGGAATACAATATCTTTCGATATTATATGAACGGTTATGAGGTGGCACAGATACCGACGGCAGCATGTGTCAGCATGAGTACTGTAAAAAAGCACAACGGTAATATTTATAGGAAACTGGGGATTTCATCCAATGAAGAATTGATGATGTATCTGGATTTGTTTCGGAGATGTGACTGCATTGAGAAGCTTCAGATGGATGAGAAAACAGACATTTCGGATATGGAGACAGACAAGTGAATAACGAAGCAAAAAGCACAAAAATCATAAATGGTTTTTGTGCTTTTTGTATGGTATACCGGGTTTACCATTGCTTTTTTAGTGGTAGACTCGGTTTACTTTTTTCTTTGGAGGCTAAAAAGTAGACCTAGTACCATAGATTTCTGATTCTCCAGCCAATATGATGATATTAAAGCAAGGCATGAGTCGTTCAGTAGGTTCATGAGAGAATTTTCAGAAAGGGGCTGGTCAAACTGTGCAGAGGGTTTTACAGAATATATTGACAGATTGCTCGACAGAGGACAAATTTCAGTTTTCCATTGTCTGCGAAGAATGTGGTAAGGTTTGGAAAAGCCGGGTCGTTGTTTTTTCAAAAGCCCGTATCCCCCCTGCCACAGAGGGAAAGAAAGTGGTCTATGCGGCACTCTATCAGCGGGAAAAAGAAGAAGCGCGGCAGAAAGCATCATGGGCCGGACAAAAATTGTTCAGCAAATGTCCGATTTGCCATAGATGGGTATGTGATGACTGTTTCATGGTCTGCGAGGATTTGGATATGTGTAAACAATGCGCAGAGAAGCTGAATGAAAAGGGCAGTATTGTTGGAATTTCTGCAGAGATTTAATGATACTGTTTCATGCAAATTAAACTATTACAGGAGGTAATCTTATGGGACTGATTAAAGCCGGGATAGGAGCGCTGGGAGGAACTCTTGCCGACCAGTGGAAAGAGTTTTTCTACTGTGAGGCAATGGATAAGGAAGTCATGGTCACTAAGGGCCAGAAACGTGTCAGCGGGCGCTCATCCAATACAAAGGGAAATGACAATATTATTTCCAACGGATCCGGCATTGCCGTTGCAGACGGACAGTGCATGATTATTGTGGAGCAGGGAAAAGTCGTGGAGGTATGTGCCGAGCCGGGTGAATTTACCTACGACACCTCTACCGAACCGAGTATCTTTGCAGGTAGTCTCGGTGAGAGCATTGTCGCTACCTTCAAAACCGTCGGCAAACGTTTTACATACGGAGGCGATACGGGGAAGGATCAGCGTATCTACTACTTCAATACCAAGGAACTGATGGATAATAAATTCGGAACGCCCAATCCGGTTCCCTTCCGGGTGGTGGATTCTAAGATCGGATTGGATGTGGATGTATCCATTCGCTGCTCCGGCGTATATTCTTACCGGATTGCCGATCCGCTGTTATTTTACACGAGGGTTTGCGGCAATGTGACGGAGGCTTATACGAGAGATGAACTGGACAGTCAGTTAAAGACAGAATTCATCAGTGCCTTGCAGCCCGCTTTTGCGAAGCTGTCCGATCTGGAACTTCGTCCGAATCAGATTGTGGCGCACAATACAGACCTGGAAAATGCCATGAATGATGCCCTTTCGGTAAAATGGGGAGAACTTCGGGGGCTGAAAGTAGTCAGTATTGCCCTTGGAAGCGTTACCCTGCCGCCGGAGGATGCGGAGATGATTAAGCAGCTTCAGCGCACAGCGGTTCTGCAGAATCCCAATATGGCCGGAGCAACGCTTGTGGGCGCACAGGCAGACGCCATGAAGACTGCGGCCGGCAACTCTGCGGGCGCGATGACTGGATTTCTGGGCATGGGTATGGCGATGAATGCAGGCGGCGGTATGAACGCCCAAAATTTGTTTGCTATGGGTCAGCAGCAACAGGCGGCGAGTCAGCAGCAGACAGAACCGCCGAGAGATTTCGACGGCATGGAACGATGGAAATGCTCCTGCGGAGCGGTTGTGGCAGGAAAATTCTGTCCGGAATGCGGAGCAAAGAAACCGGAGCCGGTGCAGGCAGGTGCCTGGAAGTGTAAATGTGGAGCCACGGTAACTGGAAAGTTCTGTCCGGAGTGTGGCTCTCCGAAGCCAGTGGATACTAATGGATGGATCTGTTCCTGCGGAACGATAAATAAAGGAAAGTTCTGCCAGAATTGCGGAGCAAAGAAGCCGGCTGGTATACCGCAGTACAGATGTGATAAATGCGGATGGGAACCGGAAAAAGGTGCAACACCTCCAAGATTCTGCCCAGAATGTGGAGATCCATTTGATGATGGAGATATCATCTAAGGTTGATATTTCTGAATGTTAACGAGTTATTTGAATCAAAGTAGAAAGTGGTTATAAACCATGAAAAAAATCATTTCTGTTGTATTATGCCTGGTATTCGTCCTCTCACTTGCTGCTTGCGGTGGTGGCAGCGGAGATGCCCTTAAAGGAACCTGGGTACAGGAGAACACCGATTACGGAACCGTTACATGGAATTTTGACGGAAGCGGAAAGTGTACGCTGGAAACAGATTTTATGGACGAAACTTCAGGAACTTATACACTCACAGATGACAGTAAGGTTACTATCAAGATTGATTTGTGGGATGACGAGAAGGTCTATGAATACGTTGTTTCGGACGGTACTCTGAAACTTACAGCAACCGATGGGTTATCACCGGACTATGAGTTGACAAAAAAATAATCGTATATAAAGTATGTTGGAATAAGAAACAAACAGAATCATGAATGGAGGAAAATGATATGGCGAAAGAAACTTGCAAACATTGTGGGAAGGAAATCGGGTTCACATCCCAGGTCAAGCTGATTGATGGGACATTTATCTGTAAAGACTGCTACAAAAAAGCAGGCGAAGTGTTCCACAACATGGCGCATAGTTATGCAGCATACGATAAGCTGCTGCGGGAACAGGAACGCAACGATAAGATCTATGAGAAAATTTTGAAAGGGCAGAAAAAGTCCGAGATGTTTGGAGCCACCAGCGCCTGGTATCTCTACTGCTATGCCGGCTGCGGACTGATGTACTTCAAAACGGAACGCGGCGGTTTTGTGGGGTTCGGTGCTGATAAGACTTACAATATCTATCGCTATGCCGACCTGGCAGCGTATGAAGAAATCGACGGGAATTCAGCCATTGACAATCGGATGAAAAACGGCGAGCCGTACATTCACCTCGTTTTCAACGGCGATTATGCTGTCAGGGACGTTTATATGCCAAGCAAAGAAGGTATGTATAAGAAATTGTCCCAATATTTCGACGAGTGCTTTGGCTTGGGCGGCAAGGGCATTGGCGGTTTTAAGAAGGCAATGCAGAAAAATAAGCAGGACATTATGGCGGCAGGCGCTATCGCGCAGGGAATCAAGAGTGCGCTCTCCGGCGGCGACCAGGCTCAGGCAGCACAGACCATCGCTGAAAGTGCACAGCTTGTTCTGCAGGGTGACCGCACAGAGTGGATTCAGAAGACCGAAGCGGCTCTTGCCGGTGCGGGAATCGATTGGAATGTATAAATAATAGGAGGACTTACTACAATGAAAATGAAACGGATGACAGCAATATTATTTACCTTGATGATGATTGGCAGTCTTACTGCCTGTGGTGGTGACAAGAAGGATAAGGCTCCTGAAGCTCCGTCGCAGACGGAGAGCGAAACAGAGTCTGCTGCCCAGGAAACACAGGAACCGGAAGATGCAGAACCGACGGTAGAGCAGGTTTTGGATAACTACTATTATAGGGTGACATTGAACCTGCCGGCATCAGAGTCTGGAGATGGAAGTCTCAAGCCGAAATATGCGGAAGAAGAATCGACTCAGTGGGGGTCATCTGACTGCGGCGTTGCCAATGACACGGTTGCTATTGAACTGGCGTATTACAGTTATACCTTCCAAACCAATATGTACTACCAGGAAAAGTATGGGGAAAAGGAAGGTAATTTTGAAAACTATGTGGAGTATATGCTGGACAGCAGCCTTCAGGACGTATTTACCACGGGAATAGAGGAAACAACGGTTGGGGATTATGAAGCGCTGAAATACATTAACAATGGCGTCATTTATGTTTTGAATGTGGATGGACTGCCTGCACGGTTTACTGTCTCTGTGATTCCTCTGACGGAAGACGCAGATCTGGAGGCGTTGGCAGCGGATCCGGAAATCAATTCCATCATCAATTCCATAAAGGTAGAGGCACTCAACAACTAAAATTGCGGGATCTCGAACCTCTATGGCAGTGGAACAGATTCTGATAAGAGGGAGGCAGGCAAATCCTACCTCCCCCTTATTTATCGCTGAGAAAATGACAAAGGAGTGATTATTTTGACAAATTTACAGGAATATAAATGCCCATGCTGCGGCGGAGCTATTGCGTTCGACAGTACGCTCCAGAAAATGAAGTGTCCGTTCTGCGACACAGAATTTGAGATGGAGGCGCTGCAGGGGTATGACGAAGAACTGAATAATGAACCGGAAGAAAATATGAACTGGGATACTGCTGCAGGAAGCGAGTGGCAAGAGGGAGAGCAGTCCGGGCTTCGTTCTTATGTGTGTAAGTCTTGCGGAGGAGAAATTGTGGGTGATGATACGCTGGCGGCTTCTTCCTGTCCGTTCTGCGGAAATCCTATCGTAGTAATGGGACAGTTTTCCGGCGATTTGCGCCCGGATTATGTGATTCCTTTTAAGTTGGATAAGAAAGCGGCGAAGGCTGGGCTGAAAAAGCATCTGGATGGAAAACGCCTGCTTCCGAGAATTTTTAAGGATCAAAATCATATTGATGAAATTAAGGGTGTCTATGTGCCCTTCTGGCTTTTTGATACGGATGTGGATGCCAGTATCCGTTTTCGAGCGACTACTGTAAGATCATGGAGCGATAGTAATTATGATTATACAGAGACCAGCCATTATATGGTACAGCGGGGCGGAAGCATCGGCTTTAACCAGGTGCCGGTGGATGGTTCTTCCAAGATGGCGGACGATTTGATGGAATCCATTGAGCCCTTTGATTTTTCTGAAGCGGTTCCTTTTCAGACGGCTTATCTGGCAGGTTATATGGCGGATAAATATGATGTGAACGCCGAGGAAAGCATAGAACGGGCAAACGAGAGAGTAAAGCGATCCACAGAGGAAGCCTTTGCGGCTACTGCAGCCGGATATACTACGATAATGCCGGAGAATAGCAGCGTACAGCTTCATGGAGGGACTGCAAAATATGCCTTGTATCCGGTGTGGCTTCTTAATACCACATGGAAGGGACAACAGTACATATTTGCAATGAATGGACAGACCGGAAAATTCGTTGGAGATCTTCCTATTGACAATGTAGCTGCAAAATGGTGGACAGTTGGTTTGGCGGCAATCTTTTCATCGGCCATATTCGGAATAGCAAAGCTTCTGTGGCTGATTGGAATTTTGTAGAAGGAGGTCGGAAACATGAAAGGGATTCAGAAAAAAATAATGGCTGTATTGGCTGCGTTGCTTCTCGCCATTCTTTTTTGTATTCCGGCGGCTGCAGCGGAAGGTGCCGGGGAAGGGTTTGCAGAGGAGTATTACCGTCTGATGGATATGGCGGATCTGTTAAGCGACAGCGAAGAAGCAACGCTACTTCGGGCTCTTGATGAAGTGAGCGAGCGGCAAAAGCTGGAGGTAGTGATAGTCACTGCAGAGACGCTAGACGGAAGCGACATTGTTTCGTTTGCGGATGATTTGTATGATTATTGCCAGTTTGGTTATGGAACGAACAGGGACGGTGTATTGTTGCTCATCAGCAAGGAAGACCGCGACTGGTATATAAGCACCTGTGGATATGGAATTACTGCATTTACGGATGCGGGGATCAAGTATATCGGGGAGCAGATGAAATCCGATTTGTCAGCAGGAAACTATGCGACCGCATTCCGGACTTACATAGAAAAATGTGATGAGTTTATTAGCCAGGCGCGGACGGGTAAGCCATTTGACAAATCCAGCCTGCCAAGGTCGCCTATGTCGGCAATCTGGGTTCCTATTTCTCTGATTGTAGGTATCGCCCTGGCCGTAATTACGGTAGGTGGGATGAAAGCTCAGCTAAAAACAGTTCGCTTTCAGCCTGAGGCGAAAAATTATATCAGGGATGGAAGCTTAAATATTACTCAGAGCCGCGACTTGTTCTTATATCGGACGGTGGATAAGACAGAGAAATCGCAAGATGACGATTCGGGAAGCAGCACCCACACCTCATCCTCCGGAACGACCCATGGCGGAGGCGGCGGTAAATTTTAACGCTGCCAAGCATTCACGATTCGGAGGAGAAGGAGGCTGTATGAAGAAGCGGAGGATATTCTTTACGGTGATTGTAATTCTTGTGATAGGGATAATTCTCGTAAGAGGAATTTTCAGATACCGGCAGTTTGTACGGAATCGGATTCTGGACGCTCCCGGCATGGAAGACCCGGCGGGACCAATGCGGGAACTGCTGAACGCCGAGTGGATGTCTGAGGACGGCGTATGGAGCGCGCACATAGGCGGCAAAGAAGGCAACACATTTGATCTCAGCTGTCGGCAGGAGCTGGTGTACAGTGGCAATTTCTCCTTCGTTTTCCAGGGGGATGACCTGAATGTCAAGACGGAACTTGACTTCTATGATAAGCACTTTGAAAGTGAGGATGGAGGCGTCTCTAGTAGCATTGAGCGTCTCTATGTGGAAAATTGCAGGATGTATCTGGATATCACTTCTTCAAAAGAGGGAGAAGACAGCATAAGGCAGCAAGTTATTCTGAACCGAGTGGAGTACGGTAAGTCCCAGACCGGGGAACTCGAATCGGAGGAAATACGGGAGGTTTCCGAAATGGCGGAATTGGTGGAATTTTCCTGGCATCAAAGTTCCATGAGCTACGACGGTTGTTTTGATTTCCGAATCACAGCCTCTGAGCAGGAATCCGCTGTTCCCCGTCTGTACTGTAGTTATACGGACCCGGAGACCTATGAACGCATTGAAATTGGGGAGGAAAGCTCCGGCTTTCAGGGGTTCGGGTTGGATGGAACACGAACTGACAGTGCGGCGTGTCCGCCAGTACCCTTAGAACACTGGGAAGAACTGGCTGATTTTCTGCACACGGTGGAACTGTCCCCCTACCACCCGCCGGAACCAGGTCTTATGGACGCAACCGACAGTAAAATCGAGGTCACATGGCGGGAGGACGGTGAGGAATTCACAAACAGATACGGCGGAGGTACATCCGCTCCTGATCTGTTGAAGCTGCTGCAGACCATCGCTGGGGAATCATATTGAAAAGAAGTGGAAGAATCAGAAACAAGCTGAAATGAGGGAGGTGATTCAATGATTGACGAAGTAAAAAACTGTGTGAATGCGAAGGTCAACTATTTTGAGGCGTATTTCTCTGTTCCGGACCAACTGAGGGGAGAGATAGACAACTTCATTCAAGACACGGAGGCTTTGGGAGACTGTTGCGGCAGCGCCGCAGAATATGAACAGACTTTTGTATCATCAGGGCTGTCTGACCGTTTTGACGCTCTGATTGCAAAATGTACGCCGAGAGCGCGGAAAATGACAAAGGAAGAAAAGCAGCATTCCATGAGTGTCGCTCAGGACATCCTGTATGAGCAAAGAAGTGAACTGGCAAAGAACGCTGCAACTGAGATTGTCGGCGGTTTTATAAGTAAAAAGAGAGACGAACGGATAGAGGAAAGCCATAGACAGATGATAGAGGACGGCACCCATGTGGCTTTCACAATCCGTCGGAATCGTATTCAAGATGCGGAGAGGCTGTTAGGTTTTCTTGGAAGGAAAATCAAGAAGCAAGAGTAGTGACGACCAAAGGGGTAGATTCTGATGAGAAAAGGATTATTGATTTTTACAGCTTTGACGCTGATGTTTTCAATAACCGCCTGCGGTGGAAACCGTAACAGTGAAAACCCAGGGGACACCACACAGCCTACATCTCAAAAAAAAGGCGAACAGGATAAGGATACCCTGATAGGAGAATGGCTGAACCATGAGGCGAATCTTTACATTATCTTTTTTGAAGATAAATTTTGTATTCTCGCCAGGGATGGACGCAATGCTGTTAGTACGTATACGGATGATGGAAGTACGCTGTCGGTGGCAGAAACCTGTGTTACGCTGTCTTCTTACAGCGTGATGGATGGAAAACTTACCATGTCGGTGGACGGGCAGGATTACGTATTTGAACGACCTGTGGCAAATCCTGCCATTAGGGATGAAGATTACAAGTCAGTTCCGTCAGAATGGACACGTATCGCCTATTATATGGAATCGGCACTGGGTGATACAATGGCTGTCTTTACGGATGATCTGCAAATCTACGACACGCCCTCACTTGTGTTTTCCATTCCTGCCGATATGCGGCGCTGGGCTGACGTTGTCAGCAGGGACAATACTGATGAGCGGACAATACTGACATTTTTTGGGAGGGATGTGCAGGTGAACATCCAGTGCATAGCGCATTGCTACGTGGGATACACCACGGAGGAACTTTTGGAGGACTATGCTGAAGACTATCCGGAAGCGGAGTATGATACGATCCAAATTGGTTCTGATTGTGAATATGAATTTGCTCGCCGAACCCATCCTGGAAGCCCGGAGTACCTATGGGGTGAATTTTATCTTCGGGAGACAGGAGATAGCGGCTATACACATTTCACTATCACGGTTCGCGCTCAGGAGGAAGGAGTTACTGGCAAGGAAATCTGGAATGACAGTGAGTTTGTTCAGGAAATCTTCAGTACCCTCGAGTTTCCTTACGCAGAACAGTAAAGAGTTCCATGCGTTTTAAAATTTCAATATTTATAAGGAGGGATAAAGAAAATGAGGAAAATTCTATCGGCTTTTTTGGCTATGATCATGGTATTGTCCGTGGTTGCTTGTAGCAGCAAGGATACGGATCCGAACGAGACTGGAAGCGACCAGGCAGAGAGTATCATTCTGGGCAAGCACACCGCCGTCTTTAAGGGATATACGCTTACCAAAGACGATGAAGGCAATGATGCAATGGTTCTTACCTATGACTATACCAACGGGGGCAAGGACGAGCAATCTTTTGCCTGGGCGTTCCTTTTTGTGGCGACTCAAGCTGGCGAGGAGTTAGGCTCCCCCATGTTTGACGAAGACGGCAACCAGATCACCAAAAACTATGAGGAGAATGTCCAGAAAGGCCAGATGCTGGAGGTGGTGATTGCCCTTACACTGGTTAACACAACGGATGATGTGACCATAGTGTTCTCTGATTTGGATAATCATGAGTACACCCAGACCGTCAAGCTGTCTGGCTCTGACGGGAAGGATTCTAGTCTGGAGGAGACAGGACCGGAAGAAGCAGGAAGCTATAAGCTTTATGAGATGACGTTTGAGGGAGAAACCTTTGACAACATATTTCTGGAATCTGCAGGGATGGATACATTGTATACGATGGACTTAGCCGCTGACGGCACCGGCGTACTGAAACTCGATGAAGACGAAAGTCCTGTTACATGGAAGGATGGGAAAATTACCGTTACTGCCAGTGGTGCAGTCTACACTTACGAGTTTAAGGATGGCATGATCACTCTCACGGAGACTACCGGTGATATCATGGTATTTCAGAAAACAGGTGCTGCAGGTGGTTCTGTGTTGAATAAAATCAAGGGCAATCAGGGCGGCGGAACGCAGGTAACCTCCCAAGATTATTGGAGTGGCGATTGGTATGGCTGGTGGCATGTTACTTCTGCTAATGGACATTGGGAGAATCTGAAGGATTGCTGGTATGACTGCTGTGCAAGAATTGAGAAGTATGACGAGTCCTCTGGATATATTGAAATATGGGATGAGGAAGGTAGCGGCGCAGACAAATATATGGCTGAATCTTCGGTTTCTTTCGGCATGGGGACCACGGATGACGGTGCGATGATGAGCGAAGATGGAAACTTCTGGGACTGCGCCATCGAACACGCTGATTGGATTGTAGATCCTGGTGCCTCTGTTGTCAGTCAGTACGATCACATGATTTGTATCGACGGAACTTATGAAGACCCCGAAAACGATGGCGGTTTTAATTATAAGATCTATTTGCGTCCCTGGGGCATGGATTGGGCGGATGTGGCTGCCGATGATGAAGAAATGCTGCCTTACAGCTATGAGACATGGTACCTACCCGCAATCCAGTCCGGCACATCCATGCCAGATGTGATTGGAGGAGATTACGGTGGTCTTGCTCCCGGAGAAGTGCCCGACAGCCAGATGGAGGGGCAGGGCGGGGAGATGTATGATCCCAATGCTTCTGCGGTGGACGGCACCTGGCAGGCACCCATTTATGGGGACTATGGCTTGTCCAAAGCTAACGCCACGGGCATTGTTCCGTTGACGCGGGATGAGTTGGCAGATCGAATCGGCTTCTACGCTGATTCACAGATTGGCTCTGCCCCATACGACAGCCTTTATAATACCATGGGCAACTATATTCATGGAAAGCCCATGATTGACGATTCTCGATGGGATACGGGAAAAACCCATGTATATCAGTGGTCCATCGAGAGCGGGGAGTATGCCACTTTGGTTTTTGAAGTGACGAATTACTCCGCCGGGATTGAGATACTGCAATCGGTGGAAACCAGTCCGGGTCTGCTTGACTAAAAATACATATCTGTTGCTTAAAGTGAGTTGGGAAAGGAATAAAATCGATGAGTATTTTTGATCAGTTAAAAAGTAAAGCAACGATAGCGGCAGGCGCCGCCATAAACAATTTGGGAAATAAGAAAGAAACCTTTACATTTTCTGTACTGCCGGAAAGTGTGGAACAGATGAAAACGCTGCCGGAGGCAGCGATGGATACACCTTTCAAAACGGCGGCGCTGACCGTCTGCGCTCTGTGCGCCTTTGCTGCGGATCAGGCCGTGGGAATAGATTTGCTGAATTTCCTGCGCGGGTCGCGTCCGCTATCGCTTTCGGGGAGGAGCCCGCAATTATATCATTTTCTCCTATTTTGGCGGTGCAAAACCGGAGAACGATTACACGCCTTCCCGGCCCTATACCGTGACGGTCACCTCGGACGCGCATTCCTTTGATGAGCAGGGATATGCGAGGCTCTATATCGCCTGCGGCGGTGCAGACAGCCCACGTCCGGTCAAGCTGAGGAAAAAGGGAGACGGGCAGTGGTGCCTTTGGGAGCAGTATCTGCTTACGGATATTCGTCAGCCGAAGGCGAACGACCCGTGGGCGTAAGCGATAGGAAGAATAAGTGGAAGGAGAAAATGCGTTTATGAAAATAATTGGTCAATGGAAGGTATCGGCGGTTCTCACAGGCGTAGACGGCACATTGAAGTGGGTCACGAGGGAGAAAGCGGAACAGATTGAGGATTTTGACTTATCTATGTTTGATGCCATTACGGAGTTCAGGCCGGATGGAACGGTCTGTGATCTGCTCTGTATTCCTCAGGATATGCCTCAGGCTGAGATTGACAATGCGGTCGCAGCAGGGTACGAATTTGCCGGCGGCTTCCTTGTGGCGGGTAAGCACGCATGGAAAGAGGAGGACGGTAAGATTCTCTACAATACGAACATCAATGGTGAGATTCTCGGAGAAGAATTGTCCCCGTGGGCTGAAATTGCGGAGGACGCAGATGGAAATATTACCCTCATGGAAATTCTGCGTCTGACGCGTGTTTAAGGAGGTCTGGGCAGGAAGGAGGGGGGATGACTTGAAAAAGAGATACACGGCCTTGTTCCTTACCTTTGTTCTTCTGCTGACTGTTTTGTGCGCCTGCGGAAAGCAGGCGGAACAGATGGAGCAGACGGAACAGCCTGAAAGCAGCGGTGAGGAATCCATCGAGAGCCCTGTAATTCAGGAGACAGAAAAACCTGTGCCTGAAAAAACGAAGAAAATTGCCATCACTGAACTTTACAGTGAGGAGGGCGAAGGAACTTCCGGTGACGGCTTCACATACAATTATTTTTTTCATGTGCCGCAGATTGAGGACGATACACCCGACGCTGCAGCCATCAATCAGGAAATCGCATCCATCTACGGCGAAACTGCAAAGAATTGTCTGGAGAGCATCCAAAATAAGGAGATTCCCTATTGCAGCAATGTGGAGTATGAGTGCTTCCGCAGCGGTGACGTCCTCTCCCTGGTACTGAAATACGCCTATTTTTATGACGGCTTTGAGGGATACACTGTTTACAGCTATGACACGGAAAAGGGTGTGCGGTTGACCAACGAAGACATTCTCAGGATGCAGAACATGACAGAGGCGGACTGCCTGACTGCCTTGCGCCGCGCGGCGGCAAAGGATTTTGACGACGCTTACCATTCTGGCTGGGGGGACATGGAGGACATCTATTCCGGCAGCTATCAGGAACTGCGGAGCTGGACGCTCTCGGAGCAGAATTTGAACCTGGATCTGCCCTTCTATCTAAGCGATGGTGTTCTCCATGTCATTGCCCCCATTGGCAGTATCGCAGGGGCGGGTTATCTGAGCCGGGATCTGGCCTTGAAGATGGGGGAGGATACCTCTGATGTGGAAAACATGCAGTTGGGGGACTACTTGACAGTGAAACGGCAGGGTAATGCCGTGACACTCCGGGTACGGCAGACACCGCAGCTGGAGGCCCTGCTAGGAGAAGACGGACTCATCAACACAGATGCCGCGCTCTATGATAAGGATTTGATCGTTGGCGGCCTATACGGCAGCTATACCAAAATTGTCTGCGGTGAGATCGGTGAGGTGGACGAGCCTTTCGTATTCCTGCTGACTGAGGAGGTGCCGAAGACCGCCACGCGCGCGTGCTTCAGGGCGGGTGGAGTATATCAATGTACTGGCCTGCCTGGAGGGTGGAACCTTCTGCGGCGGCGGCCCCCTTTTTGGTGTGGAAAATGTAAAGGATCTCTCCCGGTCCTCCGCAGACGGGTTTCCCGACATCTGCGCCGTTACCAAAAGCGGCGGGCAGATGGGTCTGTGGGACCTCGCCTCTTTCGAGAGGTACACCATCCCCCAGAACCTGCAAAATAGCGCGTGGTGGAACGACGAGACCGGCGGCTCTCTGACTGTGTCAGAGGGGAACGGCGAAAATTTCAATTATTGTGTCTTCCGGGAGACCGGCAGCGTCAGTGTGGAGATTCACGGGACCCTCAACTATCTCGGCATGACGGAGAAGGGCATGGTGTATGCCTACCGGCTGTGGGGGGCATTCAGCAACGGTCCCGGTCTGACCGGAGTGGCCGCCTTTGATCAGCAATCCCGATTTAGCGGGAACGACTATGAAAGCACACTGACCGTCACGGAACTGGGCGGGACACCTCTCATTGGAGAGCAGACAGGCGACAAGACGGTCTTTATGCAGAACTTTGGTTGAGAGTACGAAAATAATTAGGAGGATGCTATGAGAAAATGGAACACACTTTGTCTGCTACTCCTGCTGTTGACTGTGCTGACAGCCTGCGGTCTGGAGCAGGGTACGGAACAGGAAAAGAAAGAAAATTCCAGTGTAGCGGAAATCGGAACCGACACGGAGGTAGCCAACGATATAATTACTGTGTCCACCGTCGCCGAACTGATCCGCGTTATCGCTCCTGATGCCCATATTATTCTAAAGCCTGGCGACTACAATTTCTCCACTCTGACAGAGGAGGAAATCGGGTCATGCGGCGGCTATGTACACCCAGACAGTTTGGCATATGGGGAAATCGCAATCTATAACGCCCCCGGCCTGACCCTGGAGGCGGAGGAGAGTGGGTCTGTACGATTGATCACTGAAAATGGATATGCGGACGTGATGACACTTACCTTCTGCGATGGGGTTGTTTTGAAAGGGCTGATTCTGGGCCATGAGATTGAAAAGGGCGAGTGCGATGCCGATGTCCTCCGGATCGACACCTGCGAGGATGTGTGCGTGGAGGAGTGCGGTCTGTTTGGCTGCGGTGCCGATGGCATCTGGGCGGAGAAGGGCGACCGCCTCACCGTCACTAAAACGGACATCTACGAGTGTACCAGCAGCATTTTCAGCCTGGTCGATACCGGAGAGGCGGTCTTTGACCGCTGCCGGTTTTACGACAATGACGGAATGTTCTTCCTGTGGGGGGAGACGGAGGTTCTGGTCAGGGACACGGAGATCTTCCAAAACCGGAATCCCCTGCTGGAGGGCTACCCGGAGGATGTCCGCATCACCTTCCGGGACTGTACCTTCCGGGACAACCCCGATATGGGTGCTCCCGATGACTGGTCCTGTGCCGCCTTCGTGGACTGCAGCCTTCCCTCCGCACCAGTCTCGGCAGGAACGGCCTATGATGAACTGATTCAGCGGTATCGCCAGATCGTAGCTGATCCATACGGTTCCTCTGCCAACGGAGCCGGGGAACGGTGTGTTCTTGCAGCTGCGCAGGATATGTTGGAGTGGGGCGAAGACCCTTCCGACGCGTTGGGCTATGTGGTACAAGACCTGAGCGGCGATGGTGTGCCGGAGCTGGTGATTGGGTTTCTGCCAGATCACAGTATCTTGCAGTATGCCGTCTATACATTGGCAGACGGGAGTCCCAAACTGGTTCTTGGCGATGAGAATGGTTCCCTGGCCTATGTGGGGAACGGTTCATTCCACTATGTTACCACTCTCCAAATGGGGATGGGGCAGGGAACCATTTTCCTTTCTCAAGACGGCACACGGTTCCTATGGAATGACTTCTATTTTACCTTAGATGATGTTTTTGGCGACAGTGCCATCACGATTTACCACAACACCACCGGAAGCCTTGATCCGGCAGAATCAGAACTGACCGATTGGACCATGGAATACTTCTATGCCTGGGAGCCAAAGTATGAGAATTTACCTATGATCCCGTTTTCGGCAGCAGACTAAGGAGTGAGAGAATATGAAACGATATGTTGCTTGTTTGTTGAATATTTTGATGTTGGCGACCATGACAGCCTGCGGTGGACAGCCAGCGGTAAACAGTTCGCCCAGCGGTGAGGAATCATCGCCTGTTTGTATACCAGATCAACAGATTCCGGAGCAGGGAGATAAAAAGCCGATAATCACGAAGGACCTGGAGCAGGCATCGGAGCAGACTATTGCTCCTGAGCTAGCTTACAGTGAGCTAGTGGAGCACTTTCGCGCTTTGGTGTCTGATCCATTTGGTCAGGACAGCGATAAGCCTGGTGATATGGGGGTTTTGGAGATGGCCCGAGCCGTAGGAGACAATGCTGTGTATGAGATGGGTTATCTGATAGAAGATCTGAGCGGCGATGGTATCCCAGAGTTGGCGGTAGGAGGGCTCTACGGAATGACCAATGCTCTCTATACCCTGGTGGACGGCAAGCCGAAATTGATCTTTGAGGGCTGGTACCGCAACAGCTACGTCTACATGGGCGATGGACATTTCTACTACTACGGTGACAATAGCGCGGCGGAAAACGGACAGGGCGTGTTTTATCTCACGAAAGACGGAACCGAACTGGAATGTGAGAGTTTCCTATTTACCGGCC
Organism: uncultured Clostridium sp.; assembly: GCA_900551135.1. Lineage (GTDB taxonomy): Bacteria > Bacillota > Clostridia > Lachnospirales > Lachnospiraceae > UMGS1370. The sequence goes on along the minus strand of URUX01000002.1, from coordinate 15,741 downwards.
TCAATAGTGACGGTAATCATGTGGTCTATTACAACGAAACCGGAAGTTGGGATCCATTGGAATCCGAGAAGTCAGACATGACCGCAGAGGAGTTCTGGGCACTGGATCCTGCCGGAGAACCTCTGCCTCTCACACCATTTTCCGGGACGGGCGACGAAAGTGCCAATGAATCCGAGTTTCCTGTGTCGGTCCAGTATCTGACAGAGGTTGGGGACGGGGATTACGACTGGGTCACCCTGTATGACGGCCCGGATGCCTGCTGTCTTCTCTTTACCACGGACAGCCGAGTGACAGATATGAGCATCTTGAACCTGTTTGTGGAGGATGTGGCGGATGACGGGACCGTGACATTCTCGGCCACCCTTCCGGGGAATGACTGCCAATGGGAAACCATGCCCCCAAACATGCTCATTGCGGTACAGCTCATCTTCCCCGACACTCTGCCCGCTTATGGCATCTCCTATAGGGATGTGGAAGGCGACCTGCGCCGTTTTACAATTGAACTCAGCGGCTACGATGGCTCCATCCTGCTACGAGAGGTAGACCCGGATGAGAGTGGATTTGTTCTACGTGCGGAATGATAAGCGTTAGAACAGCCTGAAACGAGGTGCAGTTCTATAGCTGATATCAGGAGGAGAGGCCGGTTGTGTCGCGTAGTGAAAGGAGATGGGAGTATGGAAAATAGGAATCCCTTACGGGTGTATTGTAAAAATTGTGGAGCACCAGTTGGGTTTGATATTGTGCGGCAGACATACGCCTGTGCAAGCTGCGGGGCGTTGACTGGGATTCAGGAATCCAAAGAGGTTGTTTTTCGTTGGAGAACATTGCAAAAGCAGAATCATGCCGTTAATCCGGCAGGACTTACACTGGAAGAATATTCCTGCCCTGGCTGCGGCGCTCAAATCGTATTTGAAAGAGGTGAAGCATCAGAAACCTGTGATTTTTGCGGCGGTAAGCTGATTCGGAAGGAACTGGCAGAAGCAGAACGAATGCCGGAACTGATTATTCCTTTTTTTATCACTCCTGAGAAAGCCAGAAAACGGATGCTTGAGTGGGGAAATGAACATGAGAATACTCCGGAGGGGAGGAGCATTGTTTCCAATATGGGTAGATTTCAGGGATATTATCTTCCCTATTATGTAATCCGCGGACCAGTATACGGAACGGTTACAAGGGATGGAAATAACCGTACATACAGCTGTGCTGGATATCTGGAAAGTACGGCAGTCAATTTGTCAAGGCAGATGGATAATCTGACGCTTGATGGGATAACTCCCTTTGACTGGTCGGCAGCCCGCCCTTTTGAATATGGCTATATAGCAGGTCATCATGTAAAACTTTCAGATATTTCGGAAGCAGAGGCAGATCGTCGCATCCGGGAGAAGGCCACAGAGGATTTTTTGCCGGAGGTGGAAAGGGTCATGCAGTCAAGTGGTGTCTGTGTCCAGGTAGAAACGGGAAATATCAGTGCAGTCCCTGCTCTGCTCCCAGTCTACTTTATTAAATCTGGAAAGCTGACAGCCGTGATGAACGGACAGACCGGACGGATTTCTGTATCAAAACAACAGATAAAAAAGACAAATCCGTGGATGATTGAACCATTTATTTATACAATGCTTGCAACCTTTTTGACTGGATACTTTTATCACTTTGCTTTGGAGCCTATGCTGCTTTCTTGCTTTGTATTTGGATGTATTTTTTTCACAGTTATGAGCGAAGGAAGAAATTCCCTGATTCGCAGAATTACATTGCGATCCGAAATTTCAAGGGCAAGTCGGGAATCCGGGAAGTTGAAAATAGAGGAAAGGAAAGACGGATATAAGGACTCTTATGATAATACTCCCGTGTTCTACGAAAAAAACAGAGAAGGAAAGAAAGTTCCGGTTCAAATCCGGTTTTACAGTTTTGGCAGATGGTTTCAGATTGTCCTGAATATCGGTTTGACTGTATTCCTACCTGCAATTTTGGCTGCGTTTGTGCGGTGGACTTATTTGGAGCCTGGAGAAAACTTTGGCGAAGGATACAGATTTCTTTATGGCTCGGCATGGTATGTATTGGCAGGATTTATCGCGATTCTTTATCTAGTTAAGGGAGTGCGGCGGGACGTTTACAATCACCCTATTTTATATGAGCTGTTGCCAGGGAGAAAAAAGCGTAGGATTGGTACGCGCTCTGACAGGAAAATAGGAATTCTCTCCATGTTTGGTATCGGACAAAAAGGAAAAAATGGAAAGCGGCTTACGATAGTTAGCTTCTTTAGAAATATGGGAGTTATTGGTTTTTTGGGGGCGGCGATTCTGTTTTTTGTATTGATTGGAAGTACGGTTTCTATTCTGCTCTGATGGTAAAGCGTTGCTACTACCGGTGCAGATAGCAGAAGGCGTATTACCTTGTGCGAAAAGGAGGGATAATACTCTCTTTGGGAGTATTATCCCTCCCGCTTCGGAAGATCCCTGGGCTGCATAAAGCAAGCCAGTGACGAGTATATTGAAAGGAGTTATATGAGCAGTTTTTATAATCTTGTTACATTATGCAGAGGACACAATGTTTACATTCAAACCCATAATTTCCCAGACCCGGATGCGATTGCTTCTGCTTATGGTCTTCAACAGTTATTGAAAATATACGATGTGCCATCGGAACTTTGCTATGATGGCAGGATTGATAAATTAAGCGCTTCCAAGCTTTTGGATATGTTTCAGATAACCATGCTGGCATATAAGAATTTGCGTCCAAAGATGAGGGAGGATGATTATATCATTTGTGTGGATTCCCAAAAGCACAGTGGAAATATCACAGATTTTGTAGGAGACGAAATCGCCTGTATTGACCACCATCCCATCTTTGTTCAGACAGAATACAAATATCAGGATATACGCATAACAGGGGCATGCTCTACGCTGATTGCAGAATATTATAAGGATTTGAAGCACATACCGAGTCCAGATGTGGCTACAGTTCTTCTTTATGGTTTAAAAATGGATACCTTGCAGTTTACAAGAGGCGTAACAGATTTGGATATTAAAATGTTTGAATTCTTGTTTTCATACTGTAATCAGGAGAAATTGTCATGCCTGGAGAGAAACAATATGGAATTTAAAGATTTGAAAGCATATGGCGCAGCCATTGAGAATATCGAAATTTATGGAAAGACAGGATTTTCCTGTATTTCTTTTTCATGCCCCGATGCATTGATTGCAATTCTTTCCGATTTTATTCTCGCCTTGATTGAAGTTGAGGTTGCAGTTGTGTTTTCACAGAGAGAGGATGGTATAAAGCTATCTGTTCGCTCGGAAGATCCAGAGATTCACGCTGGGAATCTGCTCCATCACGTTCTGAAAGATATTGGGAGTGGAGGTGGACATGCTTCCATGGCAGGTGGGCTGATTCGCAAAGAGCAAGAAGTCCTGTTGGGGCGTTATCCAAGAGAATTTATTCGAGATTCATTTTTGCGTGAAATGGAGGGAGGGATATGCTGAAACAGGATAAGAGGGATTTGCTGATAGGAATTGTACTGATTTTGGCAGGTATCCTCGGATTAATTTGGATCAATGGAGAACGGGTAAGATATATCGCGGCAAAAGAGCATTATAAAGTAGAAGCAAAATTAGTATCTTCAGAGGAAATCACATATTTTGAAGATGATTCCAATGCTAAGCCTGAAAAAAGAAGTTATTATCTGGCAGAATGGGAATATTATGTATGCGGTGAAATTTACACCGTTTCCTCAAGAGAAGATACAAGACCATTTTCTACGAAAAATCTCTATGTCTACAAAGCTGAGGATGGTGAATTTGTAGTTTCATCAGCAGGAACTATTTGGGAGGTATGGAAATGGAACTTTATGGGAGCATTGAGCATAGTAGGAGGCGTGGTGTACATCTTACAGAGTGTAAAGCGGATTCGGCTGCGCAATGCGAGAAGGCGACGGAATTAAATAAAAGAGGCTATAAAAGCAAGAATTAACATACAGAGATAAGCGGCTGATATCCCAATGGTTGGATGAGAGCCGCTTTTTGCATTTCATAGAATAGAAGTAATTTCAAAAATCAGACTTTTTCAATATAAATAATATCAGCAAGGCGGTGGTTACACACTATCGCAAAGCCCTAGAAAGGAAGTGATGCCCACCGCCTGTGTGCCGTTCGCATAATTGCGAACTAGGGAGTGGTGTTATGGATGACAGAATCCGTGACATTGAGTGGTATAAATATTTTATAACTCCAAGACACACGGCTTTTAAACCAAATACAAGAAACCCTTTGACAGATTATGTCAGGATATCGCCCAGGCCGCTACCGCCTATGTCAAATCGATTACGCTGCGGGATATTCGTATCCGGAAAGACTTTTTTGAGGAGGCACGTCCTCTGATTGAAAATGCAATCCAGCAATCAGGATTACTGAAACAGATTTCCGCTGCCGCATTTCGCAGGCAGGATTTGGCAGAAATTGATGCGCTGGCTCTGGAATTAAAAAACCAGATTGACAATGCGCTAAAACCATTTTATGACAATCATCTTCTGCTGTATCTGACACCGGAATGCTTTGCTGATCCGCCCAAACCGCCCGAAATTTATAACGAGGCATCCGGCTGTATCAGCCGAGATGGTGTATGGATCCCCTGGGAAGTAAGAGAAGGTGTGCTGCTGACCGTATATATAGAACCCAAAAACGACCGGACAACTCAGACGGCAGCCTGACACCATAAAACACTCGAACTGGAAAACTTGGTTTTTTTATAAGGAAGGTGGAATTCGATGGAACAAAAAATACGCTGGCTGAATGAAGCCTGCAATAGTTGCGGTAAACAGATTAACAGCTGGGACAAGCGCATCTCAAAAACCCTTACTTATCGGTATGCCTGCTGTGAAGCCTGCCTTGCCAAAGAGTACGATATGGATATAGAAGCGCTGCGAAACCGCATGGAACATTATTTTGGAATGCGGCCCTGCATGGGATTGTAGGTGGGTATTATGAAAGATTACAACCTGTTTACACAACGGCTGTTTGAACAGGGATACAGCTTTGAGAATTATCCTGATTATGCCCGACTGCCCAATCCTTACTGCAGCCGGCATCTATTCGATGTTTTAGGCGGATTTGATTATGAAAACTGGTATCGAAATGAAAAGGTATACGCAACTGGCTGTGGCCTGTTGTATCCAGGGCAAAATTTCTCCCATGGATATATGTCCTACGGTGGCATCGACTGGAAACCGGAAAATAATAATCCAGTGACAACCTGCCCCTACGGAAAAGAAAACTGCTCCCTACGGCATCCCCTTCTAAACCATCTTAGCGGAGGCGGTCTTGCCAAAATCAGTCAATGCAACTGCCACGAAGTCCATGCTCCTTATGACTACGAGCAGAGTGGTCAAAAGATTCTGGATGAGAATAACCGGCGCATCCGTGATAAGTATGAAGAATTTGTATTTCAGAAGCAGCATCATGTCTGTCACTGGCATACCCAATATGATAGTTGGGCAGAAAAATGGAGGCAAACCTATGACCCGCTGACTTGTGCGAGGAGTTGCCAGAATATCGGCGGCACCTGCAATTTAAAGCACACCCCCATTTCTAAAAAACGAGGAAATATCTTTTTTGATGTCAAAATCACTAGCATCCGCCGGGACGATACCCTTTTTAACGGTCAGGAAGAAATCAGCATAAAGAAGGGCTGCCGTTTTCTTGAAAAGAACACGTCCCTTACTATCTGCGGGGATATTATGCGATACTGCCAAAAAGACATTCTTAGGAAAGCCGCCAGCCCTTATTCCTGGCAAATGCTTTTGTATGGCTGGAAAATTGAGATATTGAATGTAAAGGTTCAGCAACGGGAAAGCCGGGATCTCAATCAGGATTTAGAAGATATTCGGAACGGAATCCGTGTCACACACGCCTCTGACCAGATTAAACAAGCCAAAGAAACTAAACGGCAGCGCAAAAATAATCGGAGAGAAAAAAGAGAACAAAAGCTGGCAGAAAAAATCATACAAAACGGCTGGCAAAGCATTCCCGACAGTTCTCTTGATTATCTCTACGCTATGAAATGGTTCGGAAGTGAAAAAATCCGGTTTTTGGAAAAGCAGCATGAGGAATATCTGGAAACGGAGCAAAAGAAACCGCGCCAGATAAGCCTGTTTGAATTTATGTGACTTACAAACCTCCAATACACTGAAAGGAGTTTTATGATTATGAAGACCTTTGATTTAGATTTCTATGGAAAAATTTACCCAATACAGCTTTCGATTTCTACTTATCCGAATGGAAACCTTGCAATTCCAATGCCCGCTTGGAACAACGGAAAACCAGAGCCCTGGAATGTGCTGACCGTGAATCTAGGAAGACCCATGAAGAAAAACCATGCATTCATTGATACCAATAATAACGGGAACGATATCCTCGCATGGATTGTCCGTCACGGTTTGGCGGTTCCCACGGGCGTTTTTTCCACCAGCGGATTCTGCTGTTATCCGGAATACCGTTTCCGCAGCGACTGTTTACAGGAGTTTGATCCGGACGGCTATGCACATTATCTTGAAATATGGGACTCCCTGTACGGGGGATAAAACTGATGTTGGGAAACCAATCAATAAACCATTTTAACAGAGGAAAATGTAATGAAAATCTTATTTTACCCGAAACATATGCTGGAAGCTATATGGTGCGAAGACAAAAAAGCCTTCGCTCCCGATGTCAAAGAACCGCCCATGTGCCTGCGCTGCGGCACCCCGTTAAATAGGTGTCTGATCGTCGATTCTCTGAGCCGCTATGCAGATATTTATATCTGTAAATCCTGTGGTGCTGATGAAGCTATGCGGGACGCTTTTGGAGAACATCTCCCGTTGATGAAATGGGCTGGATTATCGGATCCACGCAAAGAAAACTTCTTGAAAAATGAAAGTTCTGTATTCTTAACACCTGTTTGTACCTTTCAAGAGATTTGCAATGATGCAGAAAAAGCAGGAGCTGTCACCCCATCCGGGGTGACGTGCTCCTGCTTCTTCATTTTACAAAGATAATCCAGAAATTATATGTATTTGCGGCAGTTCCCTTGTTTTTCCTGTCAGCACCACCCCTCAGACCTATGCCCGAAATCTCCGAATACACTTCCAAAACGTGATGCAAAGTTCCTGATACAAATCCTCGTCAAACCTGCCATTCAGAATTGCATTTTTAATCAGCAGCGGCTTATACATTTCCAACAGCATGATAACCGCCGCTTCATTTCCCATTTGTGCAAGCAACAGCATTTCTTTAAAATCCATGTCATCCTTCAGAATCTTGCGGATTTTGTTTTGAAAAATAATAACCACCGCCTTTACATAAAAACAGCCGTCCCATGAGGAACGGCTGCTTTACAAATTTTTGACTATACATAGTATAACAGGTATGGATTTACGGGGAAAGAGCAAAAATGTGCCAATGTTATGCCAGAGGTGTGCTGATTTTACTTTCTTTAGAAATTAGAATTGTTATTTTAAGTCGAATCGTGTAAAATAAAAAGAGACAGGTAAAATGACACGGCTCTTATTGGCTCTAGTTTGTCATTAAACGAGTCTCTTATATTCTTGATAGTATTTCTATCTATGTACATTATATGCGATAAAACACTGAAAGTCAAGAGGGTGAAAATGGTAAAGTATTGCAATAACGCAGATTTAGCGGAACAAGGTGTTGATTCTAAGTATTATTTATTGTATCAGGTTTGGAAAGAGCTAACAGCAAAAAAGACAGTGGATACATATCAGTTTCGGTTAATGAACACTTTGTCTGCATTAGAAGAGTTACAAAAAGTAATAAATCAACGATTAGAAAGATATAGTAATTCCAATCATAATGTGGATGACTGTAAAAGTGAGACTTTTGAAATCATTAAGTCTGATTTCGTTTTAAAAGAATACTATCCTGTTGTTCGTACACGTCTAATGAACCATTTTGGCGAGAAATTAGATACAGATTCACAGCTTCGAACATTATTGCATCAGATTGATTATGCGATAAAAATAATAAAACCGCATTATTTTGAAAATCTTATTGATAGTTTAAAGAAAAGTGTAGATGATAATAATGCATTTGAAATTATATCTAAGGCTAACCAATTAGTAAGTTGTTGTTCAAATAATGGATGGTCTATTGATGCTTTACATAGTGTTATAGGTATGCTCAAGGATTCAAAAAACAATATATATGCGTGGGATGAATTCAAAGAAAAACTTTCTAGTATTGAAAAAGAGGAATACTATATTTTTCTTCCATTTAAAATCAGAGCCAAAAATGCACCTGGTCAAAAGAATGAAGCGGCACGAGATAGAGTTTTAGATGAAATAAGACGAATGGATATTACTGCTATTACAGTAGCAGAAGTTTTGTTTCAGTATCCCTTTTTGCCTAATAAAGATATAGAAAAGAATCAAATATATTTACTGACATCCGTTTTTGCATATGATGTGTACTCCGCATCTCATTTAGCAATCTCAAAAATTGCTAATACACTGAATATTTTAAGCTTTTATAATTTAACTGAACCGTGGAGTGTTCGTGATATCAGTTGGTTTGCTGCCAATCCATCAAATGAATATGTTATACACTTAAAAGCGAAAGATTTATATAGTACATATGATTATCTTGAAGGAGCAAATAAAATCTTTCGGAGTTCTAGAGAACTGGATAAACAAGCAAAGCCTAATGTGCGAGCAAAGTTGCAGGCAGCATACAGCTATGCGAATATGGGTAAGGTATCATATGCACAGACAGAAAAATATATGAATACTTGGGTTGCATTAGAATCTTTATGCCGGACAGAAATGTATGAAAACATAATAGGAAATGTACTAGAAACGGTTCCTCCTGCATTATGTTTAAGGTATATTTACCGTTGTTTTAGGAACTTTGCAGAAGATTGTTCTAGATGTGGTGTGAACTTTGAATTTTCAAGTATGACAATTAATTTGAAAAATCCATCTAAAGAAGAAATGGTAAAACAAATCATAGAAACTTTCAATAGTAGTGATATATATGAGGAGTTATTGGAAAGGTGCAGAATAAATGATCTTCTCACAGAAAGATGCAAAGAAATGCATAATTTATCTACAGATGCTAATAAAATGTTTGATAGAATAGATCGCCATTATAGAAATATAAAACTTCAGTTAAGCAGATTATATCGGATACGTAATGAGATTGCCCATTCTGCCTTGAATGATAATATTTCACTTCTTCGTCAAATCGAGCATTTAGATGATTATTTGGCGAGTTTTGTTGCTGAGGTAGTAATGTGTTGGGAGAGATATCCGGAAAGTACTATTGAAAATATTTTTGAAATTATTAAAGATAATTTTAGAGAATATACAGATATCAAATCATCGAAAAAAGGGGCTAATCCTAAAGAACTTTTGAAAAATTTAAGAGAAACAGGGATTATTTCTCTGCTCTAATTCTCTCGGAGTGGCTTGGAAAGCTTTATTAGGAGTAGAAAATTAGTTGACTTTTTGAACAGATTTTTTTGCAGTATGTGTAGCATCCAAAAACTGCTCAGCAGTTTTTGGACGGGGCGGTGTTGCGACAGCGTCCTAGTTTTTTACCTTTTTACAGGTAATCAGCCCATCTAAAAAGAAAGCTGATTACCTGATTTTTGTTTACAGATTTTGCCGGATAATTCTCGTGATGATTCCCACAGCAACACCCCTTTCTTCATCCAGACGGTTACCGCAAAGCTGACATCATCTTTTTTGCCGGGAGTGCGGTAATCATAGCAGGAGTGGGCTACAGCATTTACGCCGTTGGACAGGCGGATGTAGACTACACCTTTATGCACATCCGTAACTTTGCCGGCATATTTGCTCTGGATTCTGCACTTTTTCAGGTTGTCATGATTGGTATTCTGAGATATGCTCTTGATATCTGCCTTCACGCCAATGTCTTCCAGGCTGTCACGGCAGACACTCAGTATCCGAACCAGAACCTGATCGCCTACGGAAAAACGCTCATGTGCATCACCAATCCAGTCCCAGGCAAGGTCGCGGGCCATGATGGAACATTCTACTCCAAAAATTTCCACCCGGATAACTTTTTCTGCCACAGCAATTACACGCGCCTGAACGATACGCTCATCATAGATGCGGTATAGACCGGAGGCATCTGTGTCCAAATAGAAGATCTGACGCTTTTTAAGCATGGCATCTTTACGGCTTGCCACAACGCTGCGACTTCTGGAGTCAATACCCTTTACAATGAAGTCTATTTCTGCGCCAAGCATATTTCCAAGAACCTTATTTTGCCGGAGCATCAATTCGGTATATTCCTGACCGGAAGGACTGCGCCCCAGATTGATCATCATTTCTTTTAAGGGGATTACAATCCGGAATCCCTTATAATCTACGATGGCAATGGTTTTTCCCGCATCAGTCTGTTCGATACCGCCAAGCTGCCCTGTCAGGATTTTTCGGGTTCGGTATGCGTTGTGTATTTCGTGCCAGATGACATCCTCACGGGTTTCCGCCGTTTCTACTGCGCCCCGGCTTTCGATGGTAAGTACGGATGCTTCTGCTTTTCGGTTTCTGCTGGAAGGCTCTGACCTTGTTGGAGCAGAAGATGGCGCAGCTTCGGAGCTTTCTTCAAGAGCATTGGGCATTTCTTCGTCTGTAAGAGTATCGGGCACTGTTTCTGGATCCGGTGTCTGAATCGCCTGCTCTGTTTCTGCCAACTCCGCTTTTTTTCTGGTTGTCCGTTTGGGTTTTACAGAAACTGTTTCAGCAGCAGTATCGGAAGGGAGAACACCAGTCTCCAGTTCGCTTACCGGAGTTGCTTCAGATAATCCAGGGGGAGCTGATTCACTGGGGTCACCGGGGGCGGAAGCTTCGGTGCCCTCATCCATGATACTTAAAAGTTCATCCAGATCCGGTTCGTTTTCTGTACTGTCAGTAGCAGGGGAGGTCACTGCTTCATCAGCAGCTTCCAAGGAAATTTCAGGAGAAACCTCTTCGGTATTCAGTTCACATTCCATGGATACAGATTCCTGTTCCAATAATTCTTTTTTCTTTGTTGCCATAATAAATCCTCCTTAAAATTTTTTATAGATTAAGACATAATAGAGTCTTTATCTGCAGAAACAATTCCGGATGGCGGCTCCAGATGATGGGAAACCTTTTTTGGGGAAACAGGGGAATCCTCTGAAGACACAGGCTTTGCTTTGCGCCGGACTGATTTTTTGGAAGATGGTGGCAGAGGGGCTTCGGCTTCTCTGGCTTTTTCTATTTCTATCCGGCGCCATTCCGGTATATGGGCGGAAGCCTTGCAGGAGCGCAGCTTTGGGTATTCCGGATGTTTGGAATAATCCATTTTGTCCACCTTTAAGATTTTCTTTCCACGGATGATTACAAGCGCCTGATCGATTGGCAGGCGGAGTACCTCGTCTGGTGTGAGCACTGGTCATTTTCCTATGCCGCTGGTTTCCCTGAATTCTGGAGTATAGTTGGAAATTCGCCAGGTTCCCAGCTGTTTGGATTGGCTGGAAACGGCCACGCTTGCAAGTCCGGTTCGGGAAGATACAAATTCGGCAGTAAGCGGATCGGTACAGCCTAAAAATAACTGGACATCACAGTTTCCTAGGATTTCCTGCCACAGATTTTGTGGATACCGGTTCTGCAGGCCAGCCAGATTCTGAAACACACAGGACATGGAAATGTTACGGGATCGGATGACACTGAGACGGCGGGATAAATCTGGAATCGTGCCGCAGGCAGTCAGTTCCTCACCCAGCACATGGACGGGAACCGGAAGCTTTCCGCCTTCACAGTTTTTATCCGCATAACGGACAAGCTTGATAAAAATGAAGGATAAAACAGGGAGGCAAGGAAATCAAAGGTGCTGTCCTGATCGCTTGTAACAAGGAAATAAGCGCAGTGAATCTGTCCTGACAGTTCCAGATCAATTTCATCCCTAGCCGTAATCTTTTTAATCAGTTCAGACTGGAATACCTGAAGACGGCTCCCAAGCCCGATAATGACACCGCTGCGGACCGTATCGGAAGCCTGCCTGAAAAGGCTGTAAGGGGCTTTTGCTGGATGACTGGCTGGAAGCACATCAAACAGACTGTTTAAAGCGGATTCGGAGTGGAGTGTCAGCAGCTGGTAAACCCGCCCCATGTTGCTGTTTTCCGGCGGATAGCCTTTTTCTACATACAGAACCAGAGCCTTTAACAGATTCATCTCGGCAGAGTCCCAGAAATGATCCCCTTTATTTCCGTTGGCGGTATTTTTTATAATGACATCCACAAAAAGCTGTGCCATCAGCTCTTGACCTTCGATTTCGGCAAGACAGTTCCAGGAATCGGAGTTTTCTGGATTCACCAGATTAAAAACCCGAACAGTATAGCCCTTTTCCCGTAGGTATTCACTGGACTTTTCGTACAGCTCTGATTTCGGATCACAGATAATCAGGGATTCTCCCCTAGATACGCCCTGAAGAATCCGGTTCATGCAGAAGGAACGTGTTTTCATGGAACCGCTGGCTCCGTAAACAGCTAGATTGCTGTTGAGCCGCGTCTGTTCCGGTACACAGACTGCCTTGCCATCTAAAAGTCCCAGAACAACCCCATGGTGGCGGCGAAGATCTGGGATGAGATCAAGAACTCCTGCCATTTCCTTTCGGTTCATCCAACCGGATGTACCATAGGCTCCTTTGGCAGAATAGGTGAAATTCCGGTTCTGGTCATATTCTCCAGTATCGCTGTATCCCATCCGCATGACCAGAAGCACTAAAACAGCCAGAAGCCCTATACAGATGAAGATTCCGTAAATGCCATAGGGAGGGCGAAATACGGCAGTCAGGCAGGTAAAAAAATGAGGCGACGCGGCCGCAGGAGAAGTACCGTCTCCCGGATAGCCGCCGCCCTGTTGCCAGAGAGCATAGTTGCCGATCAGCTGAGCCAGATAGCCGCTGGCATATAAAACAGCAATGAATGCTGTTGGCGCAAAGAGTAAAAATTTCAATAGATTTCGTTTATTGATGGAAAAACCTCCTTTCAAATTTTTCAAAACTGATTGTCTGAAGTGAAATCCGGTTTCCAAAGCAGCGGAAGAGGACTTCACTTTGGAAGTCAAAGCAGATAATGGTTCCTGTGCGTTCCTGTATCTGGAGTGCAGAACAGAACCGGTTAATTCGGGGAATATCAAAAAAATATCCGAACAGTACGGCATTGCCCTGATTGTCAAAGCCATCATTCTCAATGCTCCAATCTGTTTTTTTCGGGGACAGATCAAGGGAAAGGGTTCTGTTTAATGCAGCAGTTTTTTCAGGACAGCATAAAAGTCTTAGAAGCACCTCGCCATGGTGGTCGTTTGTCAGATAATAAAAGTGCTCATAATTGCCATCCAGAAGAAAAAAACAGCGGGTGCCGGAATCTGCGCTGGTAAGAAGCTGAAAAACAGGTTCCATTCCATGACCGACCAAAAGTCCGCTGACGGAGTGACAGGCGTACTGATGGGAAAGGCGCTGCCGGCATAGAAGAAACGGATAAGCTGCAGCTCCAGAATGCCTGGGTACATGGTAATCAGCCGGAGCAGTTCAGCCGCTTCCTGGCTGTAAAGGTCTGAGCGGGTTTTCAAAAGCCTCACCTCCTTGCTTTGCGTATAAAAGGCGTAATCTATGCGTCATCCGCTCAGGCAGTTTTACAAAAGACGTAAACAGTACGCAATCGGGACGCATTCACTGTCAGCCAGCCTGTTCCATTCGTTTTCTGGCTGCTAGGTCTTTCAGTTCTCTGCGGTCGGTGGTAATCAGATCCTTCTCCAACGGGCTTGCCTTAAACTCTACCATGATATTGTTATTGTTGGTGCTGATCAGTCCGCTTCCCCGTTCAAAATGCGTGGCCTCCATGATTTCCGCATCGGACAGGTGCAGCGTGGTCTGGACACGCATGGCCTCGTCATCTTCCAGATTCAGGATAATCTTGGTCTTGGAGTTGTTGATGATGCCTTTTCCAAACCGTCCTTATCTCATATTACAGTGCATGGTCTGCGCCATATGTATGCAACGATTTTGATAGAGCAGAAGGTTCCTCTGATTAAAATATCAGCTCTTTTGGGGCATGCAAGTGTTAATACAACATTTGAATATTATTGTGAGGTCATGGATGAGAATGAGCAGATTATTACATTTATGAATCATACTTTTATTCCAGAAGGCGGTGTTTCTATATGTTAAATTTGGATTTGAAGAATTATGTCGAATGGAGAGTGTCACAGGTAATGCCTGTGCGCTCAGGATTCGGCTACAGGATATTTTTAAAATATCTGGATGGAAGCGAAAAGCCGTATCAGAAATCGGGTTTTAAAACAGAGAAGGAGGCGAATAAGGCAAGAGAGAAGACAATTGCAGAATTATACAATGGTACGTTTATTGTGTATTCAAAGGTAAAGGTTGCAGACTTTATGCTTTCCTGGCTAGAGATAGACATAGGAAAACGGACTGAAAGCCATGAAACCTATTATAATTACTGCAATACAGTAAATAATCATATCATTCCAGCTTTAGGAAATAAAAGAATGGCGGATGTTACCCGTGGAGACATTCAAAAATTGTTTAATGCAAAGGCGAGTTATTCAAGGTCAGTAGCAGAGCAGGTAAAAACAATCATGAATGTCTCTTTTCGTTATGCGGTAACGAGCAAAGTGATTTCTGTTAGTCCAGTGGAGGGAGTAGGATTACCTAAAACAGAAACATCACAGAAGAAAACAGCTTTCAGAAGCAGAAGCATTGACACACAGAAAACACTGACGATGGAGCAGGTTTTAGTTTTGCTGGAGAAAAGCAAGGATACCCCGATTCATATGCAGGTACTTTTTGGAGTACTTATGGGACTTCGCAGATCTGAGATCAATGGCGTAAAATATTCGGATATCGATTATATTAACAGAACCTTACATGTGAACCGACAGTTGGGAAGGATACATAATGCGAAAAAAGAAGATTTTGCACCTAAAACATTTACGAAACAGGAGGTGGGATTAAAGACAAAATCCAGTTACAGAGAAATTCCGATTCCAGATTATGTCTTTGAGGAAATTTTAAAGGAACGGCAGGTGTATGAAGCAAACAGAAATCGTCGAAAGGGAGAGTTTCAGGATTTGGACTATATTTGCTGTTCTACTTATGGCAGACCAAGGAGTAAAGGATTCCATTGCAAGTATTATAAACAACTTTTGGCTGAAAGCGGGCTGCCAGATATTCGCTGGCATGATTTACGCAGTACCTATTGTACGCTTTTGCTGAAAGAAGAGTTTAATCCGAAAGCAGTATCAAAACTCATGGGGCATGCCAAGGAACTCATAACAATGGATGTCTATGCTGACAACAGGGAGATCATAGCAGATGGAGTACCAGAAATAGAGGGGTATATGGAAATGGTGCTTCCCAATATGGAAGAAAATGAGCTGTTTAAAAATGAACTGCTGGAGATTGTGGTGGATGTAACAAAATTCCTTCCAGAGATAGCGTAAAAATGAAAGAACAGAGCTAACTTGAAATTTTAAATTCCAGTGCAGCGGTAAATTCCACCGGACATTAAAATTCCTTGATTTTATTGAATTATAATGAGCAAAATCTTTAGATAACTGGTATAATTAAGCTGACTTCTCATAAAATATCTGAGTTTATGACATGGAAAAGAGACCTCTGGATATTTGGTATGTAAGACTAAATTCCACAGGCCACATCTAAAAAATGTGAATTGCTAAGT
>URUX01000001.1 GCA_900551135.1 uncultured Clostridium sp. | reverse complement strand
TAGTCTGCGGCTTGCTCCCATAACAGCGTGGTATTTTACTGCGAAAAAAGGCTGTGCACTAATTATTAGCGCAACAGCCTCTCTATCTTACTTAACTCTTATTTAAATCTCTTCTTCATCCAGATTCAGCACTTCTTCTGCATCTTCTGGCTGAATGTTAATTGGCTTTAACATCTCGTCATCATCCTCATCCATCACTTCCTGACCATTGTCAGTGCTGAGATGAACGTCACGGTACCGCTTCATACCGGTTCCGGCAGGAATCAGTTTACCAATCAGAACGTTTTCCTTTAATCCAATCAGTTTGTCTACCTTACCATTAATTGCCGCCTCGGTCAGAACCTTGGTGGTCTCCTGGAAGGATGCTGCAGATAAGAAGGAATCCGTTGCCAGGGATGCCTTTGTGATACCCAGCATAACCTGCTTGCCTTCTGCCGGCTGCTTGCCTTCTGCAATCAGCTTCTCATTCATGTCATTGAAGTCTAAAACGTCCATGGATACGCCTGGCAATACATCGCTGTCGCCGCTTTCCTCGATCTTAATCTTCTTTAACATCTGGTGTACAATCATCTCAATATGCTTATCGTTGATTTCTACACCCTGGAGGCGGTATACACGCTGTACTTCCTGAAGCATGTAATCCTGTACTGCACGAACGCCCTTGATCTTTAAGATATCGTGCGGATTTACGCTACCTTCGGTCAGTTCATCACCAGCTTCCAGTACCTGGCCGTCCTGAACCTTAATTCTGGAACCATAAGGAATCAGATAGGTCTTGGAATTGCCGGTCTCATTGTCGGTAATGGTGATTTCACGTTTCTTCTTGGTATCCTTGATTGCAACTACTCCGCCAAACTCGGAGATAATTGCAAGACCCTTTGGCTTACGTGCCTCGAAAAGTTCCTCGACACGGGGAAGACCCTGGGTAATATCGCCGCCGGCAACACCGCCGGTATGGAACGTACGCATGGTCAGCTGTGTACCTGGCTCGCCGATAGACTGAGCTGCAATGATACCAACTGCTTCACCTACCTGTACAGGCTGTCCGGTCGCCATGTTCGCACCGTAACATTTTGCACATACACCGATGTGAGACTTACAGCTTAATACGGTACGAATCTTAACAGAATCTCTGCCCAGCTTCTTTAATACCTTCATAACGGCTGCAGCACGCTTTGGCGTACACATATGGTTGGCTTTTACAACTACTTCTCCGGTATCCGGATCGGTAATAGTCTCTGCAATATAACGGCCGGTCAGACGTTCTTCCAGACTCTCGATGGTTTCCTGTCCGTCTGTAAACGCCTTGATTTCCATAAATGGAATCTCTTTGCCTTCACAGCAGTCTGTCTCACGAACAATTAAGTCCTGGGAAACGTCTACCAGACGTCTGGTTAAGTAACCAGAGTCAGCGGTACGCAGCGCTGTATCGGACAGACCTTTACGTGCGCCGTGAGCGGAGATAAAGTACTCCAGTACGTCCAGACCTTCACGGAAGTTGGACTTAATCGGCAGCTCGATTGTATGTCCGGTTGTATCGGCCATCAATCCACGCATACCTGCCAGCTGCTTAATCTGCTTATCAGAACCACGGGCTCCGGAGTCAGCCATCATGTAGATGTTGTTGTACTTATCCAGGCCGGTCAGCAGATCGTGGGTCAACTGGTCGTCCGTATTCTTCCAGGTTTCAATTACTTCTTTATAACGCTCTTCCTCTGTGATCAGACCACGGCGGAAGTTCTTTGCAATCTTGTCAACGGTTGCCTGGGCATCTGCAATCAACTGCTTCTTGGATGCCGGTACCGTCATATCCGAAATGGATACAGTCATTGCAGCTCTGGTGGAATATTTGTAGCCAATGGCCTTAATATCATCCAGTGTTACTGCAGTCTGGGTTGCTCCATGAACATTAATAACCTTTTCCAGAATCTGCTTTAACTGCTTCTTGCCTACATGGAAGTCAACCTCCAGCAGCAGTTCATTGCCTTCAATGCTTCTGTCTACAAAGCCTAAATCCTGAGGTACGATTTCATTGAAAATGAAACGTCCTACTGTAGACTCTACAATACCGGTTTTTACAGTTCCATCCGGCATGGTCTTCTGCATTCTTACCTTTACTCTGGAGTGAAGGGTTACTGCCTTGTTCTCGTATGCAAGAATCGCTTCGTTCACACTTCTGAAAATCATGCCCTCGCCTGCTGCTCCTGGTCTTTCCTGGGTCAGGTAGTAAATACCAAGAACCATATCCTGGGACGGAACGGCTACAGGACCGCCGTCAGAAGGCTTTAACAGGTTGTTCGGAGAAAGCAGCATGAAGCGGCACTCTGCCTGTGCTTCTACGGACAGAGGCAGATGGACTGCCATCTGGTCACCGTCAAAGTCTGCGTTAAATGCAGTACAAACCAGAGGATGCAGCTTAATTGCCTTACCTTCTACCAGGATCGGCTCAAATGCCTGAATACCCAGACGGTGCAGAGTAGGAGCACGGTTTAACATAACTGGATGCTCTTTAATTACATCCTCTAATACGTCCCAGACCTCTGGCTGCAGACGTTCAACCATCTTCTTTGCATTTTTAATGTTGTGGGCAGTTCCGTTGGAAACCAGTTCTTTCATAACGAACGGCTTAAACAGTTCGATTGCCATTTCCTTTGGAAGACCACACTGGTAAATCTTTAATTCAGGTCCTACTACGATAACAGAACGTCCGGAGTAGTCAACACGCTTACCTAACAGGTTCTGACGGAAACGTCCCTGCTTACCCTTTAACATATCAGATAAGGACTTTAACGCACGGTTGCCTGGGCCGGTTACCGGTCTTCCGCGGCGGCCGTTATCAATCAGGGCGTCTACTGCTTCCTGAAGCATACGCTTTTCATTGCGGACAATGATATCCGGAGCGCCAAGTTCCAGAAGGCGGGCCAGACGGTTGTTACGGTTAATAATTCTTCTGTACAGGTCGTTTAAGTCAGAAGTTGCAAAACGGCCGCCGTCCAGCTGTACCATCGGACGGATATCCGGAGGAATAACCGGAATTACAGTCATAATCATCCACTCCGGCTTATTTCCGGAATTGCGGAATGCCTCTACAACTTCCAGACGCTTGATAATGCGTGCGCGCTTCTGGCCTGTAGCTTCTTTTAACTGCTTTCTTAAATCTGCGGAATCCTTTTCCAGATCAATCGCCCGGAGAATCTCCTGGATAGCTTCAGCACCCATTCCAGCACGGAATGCGCCATAGCCGTACTTATCGATCTCTTCTCTGTATTCCTTTTCAGACAGAACCTGCTTGTACTGAAGGCTGGTCTGACCTGGATCCAGTACAATGTAAGATGCAAAGTACAGGACTTTCTCCAGAGTTCTTGGAGAAATGTCCAGGATTAATCCCATACGGCTGGGGATACCCTTAAAATACCAGATATGGGATACGGGAGCGGCCAGGGCAATATGGCCTACCCGCTCTCTACGAACACTTGCTTTCGTTACCTCAACACCACAACGGTCACAGATAACGCCTTTATAGCGAATCTTTTTATATTTGCCGCAATGACACTCCCAGTCCTTGGTAGGTCCAAAGATTCTTTCACAGAACAGGCCATCCTTTTCCGGCTTTAACGTTCTGTAGTTAATGGTCTCCGGCTTCTTTACCTCGCCATGTGACCACTCTAAAATCTTTTCCGGAGAAGCCAGTCCGATTTTAATTGCGTCAAAAGTCAACGGCTGATAAGTTTCATTTGTTGTCTCTGGCATGAGCGGTACTCCCTTCTATTCGTTTTCATCAAAATCAGAAGCATCGTCTGCATCGAAGCTGTCGTCAAAATCCAGATCTAAACCCCCGTCTGCATCAGAATCTTCTACATAGTCATCTTCCACGGCAACCAGTTCATTATCCTTAAACTCCTGCTCCTGGTAACCGTATCTGCCAAAGGATTCCTCCTGGCGGCTGTGACGGTCTCCCTCGATAATGGAGCGTAAGTCGGTATCGCCGTAATCAATGTTTTCTGTCATTTCAACTTCTGTGTTGTCCTCACGCAGCACTCTTACATCCAGTCCCAGAGACTGAAGTTCTTTTAACAGTACCTTGAAGGACTCCGGAATACCTGCTTCCGGAATGTTCTCGCCCTTGATAATAGACTCGTAGGTCTTTACACGTCCTACTACGTCGTCGGACTTCACGGTCAGGATCTCCTGAAGGGTATAGGCAGCGCCATATGCCTCCAGAGCCCAAACCTCCATCTCTCCGAAACGCTGTCCGCCGAACTGGGCTTTACCGCCCAGAGGCTGCTGGGTTACCAGAGAGTATGGGCCAGTGGAACGGGCATGGATCTTATCGTCTACCAGATGGTGCAGCTTTAAGTAGTGCATGTGGCCAATGGTAACCGGACTGTCAAAGTATTCGCCGGTACGGCCATCGCGCAGACGTACTTTACCATCTCTGGACAGCGGAACGCCTTTCCAGAGTGCACGGTGCTCCAAATGGCTTCCCAGGTAATCCATAACGCCCTGATCCAGCACATCTTTATATTTTTCCTGGAAATCTTCCCAGGTTCCATTTACATAATCGTTTGCAATATCCAGAGTATCCATGATGTCGTTCTCGTTTGCGCCATCAAATACCGGCGTTGCAATATTAAAGCCTAATGCCTTAGCCGCAAGGCTCAAGTGAATCTCCAGCACCTGTCCGATGTTCATACGGGAAGGTACGCCCAGAGGATTCAGCACGATGTCCAGAGGACGGCCGTTTGGAAGGAATGGCATATCTTCTACTGGAAGTACACGGGAAACGACACCCTTGTTTCCGTGACGTCCTGCCATCTTATCGCCTACAGAAATCTTTCTCTTCTGAGCAATGTAGATACGGACAGTCTCATTTACGCCTGGTGACAGTTCGTCTCCATTTTCTCTGGTAAATACCTTAGCGTCTACAATGATGCCGTATGCGCCGTGAGGTACTTTTAAGGAAGTGTCGCGGACTTCTCTGGCCTTCTCGCCAAAGATTGCACGAAGCAGTCTTTCTTCTGCAGTCAGTTCAGTTTCTCCCTTAGGAGTTACCTTGCCAACCAGAATATCGCCGGCGCGGACTTCTGCACCAATACGGATAATTCCTCTCTCATCCAGGTCTTTTAATGCATCTTCACCTACGCCTGGAACGTCGCGGGTAATTTCTTCCGGTCCCAGCTTGGTATCACGGGCTTCTGCCTCGTATTCCTCAATATGAACGGAAGTATATACGTCTTCCTGAACCAGACGCTCGCTTAAGAGAACCGCATCCTCGTAGTTATAACCTTCCCAGGTCATAAATCCGATTAACGGGTTCTTGCCCAGAGCAATCTCGCCCTTGGAAGTGGACGGGCCGTCTGCAATAACCTCTCCAGCCTGTACATGGTTGCCTTTATATACAATCGGCTTCTGATTGTAGCAGTTGGACTGGTTGCTTCTCTTAAATTTGGTCAGATGGTATACATCGCGGTTGCCGTCAGAGTCTCTCTTAATGATAATCTCATTAGAAGCAGATCTCTCTACCACACCAGCATTTTTAGCCACTACGCACACGCCGGAGTCAACTGCTGCCTTGTTCTCAATACCAGTACCGACAACAGGCGCTTCGGTTGATAACAGCGGCACTGCCTGACGCTGCATGTTGGAACCCATCAGCGCACGGTTTGCGTCGTCGTTCTCCAGGAACGGAATCATGGAAGTTGCCACAGAGAATACCATCTTCGGGGAAACGTCCATCAGGTCGATTCTCTTTTTCTGGAACTCGGATGTCTCCTCGCGGAAACGTCCGGATACGTTATTATGAACGAAATGTCCGTCCTCGTCTAACGGCTCGTTCGCCTGTGCAACTACGAAGTTATCTTCTTCGTCAGCAGTCAGGTATACAACCTCGTCGGTTACAACCGGATTTAACGGATCGGACTTGTCCAGAACGCGGTAAGGCGCCTCAATAAATCCATATTCATTTACCCTTGCATAAGTTGCCAGAGAGTTAATCAGACCGATGTTCGGTCCTTCAGGAGTCTCGATCGGGCACATACGTCCGTAATGGGTGTAATGTACGTCTCGAACCTCGAATCCGGCACGATCTCTGGACAGACCGCCAGGACCTAATGCAGACAGACGTCTCTTATGGGTCAGTTCAGCCAGCGGGTTGTTCTGATCCATAAACTGGGACAGCTGGGAACTGCCAAAGAACTCTTTAACTGCAGCAGTTACCGGTTTAATATTAATTAAGGACTGCGGAGTGATTCCCTCCATATCCTGAGTGGTCATACGCTCTCTTACCACACGTTCCATACGGGACAAACCGATGCGGTACTGATTCTGAAGCAGTTCTCCGACTGCACGGATACGACGGTTGCCCAGATGGTCAATGTCGTCTGCATTTCCCACTTCTTCTTCCAGATGCATATTGTAGTTAATGGAAGCCAGAATATCTTCCTTGGTAATATGCTTTGGAATCAGTTCGTGAATACTGCGGCGGATGGCTGATTTCAACTCTTCCTCATCGGAAGTTCCAACTTCTGACAGGATAGATTCCAGTACAGGATAGTAAACTAACTCTGTAACTCCAACCTCTTCCGGATCAAAGGAAACATAGGAAGCCAGATCTACCATCATATTGGACAGAACTTTCTGCCTGCGCTCCGGTCCTTCAATCCATACAAACGGAACTGCTGCATTCTGAATCTTATCTGCCATTTCCTTATCCAGCTTGGTGCCGGCCTCTGCCAGAATCTCTCCGGTGGTGGTGTCAACGACATCTTCCGCCAGGGTATGGCCTTTGATTCGATTCTTAAATGCCAGTTTTTTATTAAATTTATAACGGCCTACTTTTGCCAAATCATATCTTCTGGGGTCAAAGAACATGCTGTTAAGCAAGCTTTCTGCACTATCAACGGATAACGGCTCGCCTGGACGGATCTTTTTATATAACTCTAATAAGCCATCCTGGTAATTATCGGAAGTATCCTTACCAAAGCTGGCCAGCAATTTCGGCTCTTCACCGAACAAATCAATAATCTCTGCGTTTGTACCATAACCCAGTGCACGAATCAATACTGTAACCGGAACTTTTCTGGTACGGTCTACGCGGACATAGAAAATATCGTTAGAATCCGTCTCGTACTCTAACCAGGCGCCACGGTTCGGAATAACGGTACAGCTGTACAGTTCTTTTCCTACCTTGTCGTGGGCAATCCCGTAGTAGATGCCAGGTGAACGAACCAACTGGCTAACGATAACTCGCTCTGCTCCATTGATAACGAAAGAGCCTGTGTCAGTCATAAGCGGAAGATCGCCCATGAAAATCTCATGTTCATTAATCTCATCTTTATCTTTGTTGCAAAGTCTCACTCTTACCTTTAAAGGCGCTGCATAAGTAGCGTCTCTCTCTTTGCACTCTTCGATGGTGTACTTAATGTCATCCTTACATAATGTAAAGTCCACAAATTCCAGGCTTAAATGACCTGCAAAATCTGCAATCGGAGAGATGTCTTCAAACACTTCCTTGAGTCCTTCGTCTAAGAACCACTGATAGGAGTTTTTCTGAATCTCAATCAGGTTTGGCATCTCTAAGACTTCTTTCTGTCCTGAGAAGCTCATTCTTACGCTCTTACCGGCCGGCACCGGACGCATCTTGCTTTTCTCCATTGACGTTTCACCCCTGTTTTCTTTTTCTTTCACGTTTTATTTTTGGGCGCAATTGACCCGTAAAGGCCTAAATTGCCACAATAGTGCACATTCCAGTTTACCATATAGTTGTCAAGCTGTCAAGCGTAATCTTAAGAGAAAATTTACTTTTGCTTGCGTTTTTTCATTAAAAATGGTATACTCTTACCTATACATAAGGAAACTGTTGGAGGTATTGCCCGATGAACTGGAGTTTAATTTTGAATGTTATCCTTTGGATTCTGCTTATCGCTGCAATCATTCTGGGAGTTCTGTACTACTTCGGACGTAAGTTAGAGAAGAAGCAGGCCGCATCCCAGTCTATGATGGAAGCTGCCAAGCAGACTGTCTCAATCCTGGTAATCGACAAAAAGAAGTTAAAAATCAAAGAGTCCGGCCTTCCCAAGATGGTTTATGAGCAGACCCCAAAATATATGCGCTGGGCAAAGCTGCCGATTGTAAAAGCCAAGGTTGGTCCCAAGATTGTAACTCTCATCGCAGATGAGAAAGTTTATCAGGTTCTTCCGGTTAAGAGCGAAGCCAAAGTTGTTATCAGCGGGCTTTACATCACCGAACTGAAAAGCGTCCGCGGCAAAGCTATTCAGCCTGCACCAAAGAAGAAACGCTTAAGAGACAAGCTGATGTTCTGGAAGAAAGACAAAAAAGAAGCATAATGAAAGCTGTTCAGACAGTTTAAAATCAAGCAGGAGACGGTAACTGACCGTCTCCTGCTTGATTTGTATTTATAATGATTCCACATCTGCAACCCTATCGCCCAGATAGCTCAGATGATCCAAAATTTCATTAAACTGCAGCTTTTGATAATTTTCTTCTATTAGATTTACAATTATATCAATCGTCCCTTCATCCAGACCAGTTTCATCTTTCAAATCTTCCGCTATGGTCTGGCGGCCATAATGTTTTTGAACATAATAAGAAACCAGCACATCCAGGCACCTTGCAATCTTTTTTAACTCTTCTCCTTCAAGCCCGTATTCCAGCGCTGCTGTAAAGTAGTTTTTCTCATATCGCAATATATATTTGTTAAAGACAAAAGAAATAATATTAGAGACCGTCTCGTTTTTTTCCCCTTCGATATTTCGAATAGGAGCCATAGCATAATAATATTCTAAAGATTGTTCTGTCATCCCTATAATTCTTTCCGCCAGCGCATTTCCCAGACAATTTGCCAGTTTTTCTTTCACCTCATCTGAAACCATCTGTTTTAAGAGAACTCTCAAAACAAAGATAAGTTCATTTATACTGTCTCTCAGTCTAGAATCTTGAATCTCTGACAAGTCCTGAATTTTTTCCAAGTCATCATGCGTCATCTTTCCTTCGATCTCGCTTAATACTTCCTCCATTTTTTTCATTAATTCATTCATATCTTCACCCATCTTATATAATCATTTTTTGGCTATATACGTCTCTATTCTTCAGCTTTCTTTCCCTATTTGCCTCTAAATAATGGACAGCCACAAATTTTTCTGCATCCCTTGTTTTCACTAATTTGGCTGCCCGACTTTTTTCCAGATACCCAGGCGCTGTGTTCTGTTCTGGCCTTATTCCAGTCTTTGCCATTCCCAGATAATCCGGCGGAACTCTGTCATTATCCATTTCTTCTAAAGCCCCGACAAATTCCTTTCCATCAATAGTCAGTTCATAGAACACCGCCTTCCCACTGCAGTATTTTTTTACAGCCCCATTTTTTTCCAAATCTCTCATAATAGTCGTAAGAAAACCTGGTTTAATTTTTTCAAACTCTACAATATCTTTATGACGGGCCGAAGGATGCCGGTATAAGTACTTCAATATATTGCTGTAATGAGCTTTTGCACACAGCCCTTTCATTACTATAGGGAACTCTCTTTTCTCTGCCATATCCCGAAACAAAAAACCTGCCTCGTAAGTAATTCCACCTAACAGCCCCATATAGTATGCCAGCAGCCGCTGGCTGTTTTCCGCAGAATACTCAAATGCCTTGGAAATCTTCTGTCCCTGGCGCAGCATCGAATACATCTGTTCTTTGTCCCCTTTTTGGTAAAGCCGCATCAGTTCATACATGTATTCCTTATTTAACTCCATCAATCGCTCTTCCCATTGACGGGCTTCCCCTGAGGACATATCCCTGTTATGAATCTCACTAATCTGGCGGCACAATTCTATGTCCCACTTCATATAAGTCCTCCTTTCAGCTTCTTTTTCTCTTGTAATAAAAATCCTGCCAAAACAAACACCCTTCTTCACATGCGCCAGTTCTGCACAGTTTCGGCCTCTCCAGCGGAATTATATTCGCCTCTCCCCAATATCTGGGGTTCTGATTTTTTCCACTTTTCAGACAATAGCCACAGGTATCTGGTTTTATCCTGTGTTCTTCTTTTACCATCCATCTGGCCGAGCAGCAATTCGCCTGTACAACGCAGCAGTCTGCATGTTCACACGAATGGATATTTGTCTTAAAATCGTACTCTCCCGTCGTCATGGATGGAACTAAAATCAGACTTACTCTTACTATTTCCAACAGCATATTCAGATATTCCGTTATCAAAAAATCCTTGCAAATCATTATCGCCATTCTTCCAATTCCCTGACAATGGAGCAAATATAACGTCTTATCCGGTTCTATATCTTCCAGCAAGGCAACACCCTCTGGGACAATAGGCCCATCATAAGGATACTGTTTCTGCTGGGTGCAGACCTCCTCTTCGTATCCGGTCAAAATTGCAGCGCTATTCACTTTTGCTTTCCAGACAGAAGGCATTACAATAATTGCGGGATAACTGTCTTCATCAGCATCAAACAAGAATGCTGTGTTCCTCTGCCGCTCCTCTCCCAAAAAAAGGCCAATTGTGGGAGGATTATAATTGCCGTTTCGTTATGGTTGCTGTTTAAAGCCTCTAGGATGCGAATCTTATTGGACAATTCTCCTTCTGATCGGATTCGTTTTTCAATTGCCAAATCCATCTGAAGCAGCAAATATGCCAGCACAAAATCATCATCGCACTGGCTGATAAATTGATCTGCATCCTCCCAGTGTTCCAACTCCCGAGTTCCTATCTCCTTATATCCACTCCCATCTTGTTCAAATAAAAGAGGAATTTTTTCCCACAAGATTGTCTGCGCTTTCTGTTTATCATAGCTGCGAAACCGCCCTAAAAAAGTCTTATCCTTTTGAGCCCTATCTTCTATTTTTCGTATAATCACCGCCATGCTATTATAAATTTTTTGATACAAAGTCATCATCTCCTTACCGTGATGATCTTGTCGAAACGTTACATATTGAGTATATCACAATCAATAACACATAGCAATTATTTTATTAAGTGTTTGTTAAGCTGTTATTTAAACCTATTTATTTAAAAAAAGAAGCCATTTTTATTGTCCTGCAATATCATGGCTTCTTTTGTATTTTAACTCATTAAATGTATCGCCGCCTGTCCTTTGGACTGGACGCTGACTACAATGTTGCACTCCGATACGTGTTCATAATTAATATCCAGGGAATAATTGACCTGCACCTTTAAAGCGTCTTCCTCTTCTTCCACCTGGATATTGGTGGTGTTTAAACCAATGACCATTTCTCCCATGGGAGTCGTATAGGAAGCGATTCGCTTTTTATCTTTTTCAAACACCATGTGGACACTGGCAACGCCATGTTTAATCACATCCATGGTATCTTCTCCTACTTTAATTGTGTTTTTAACCGGACCATCAAATCCTTCTATCATCTCATCATAAACAATATAGTGTTTTCCATTTTTCTGATAATAATTTCCTGCGGTAATGACCTGAATCTGATCGCTCTCACCGCCCATGGTCTGAAGTCCGCTGACTGTGACGAGTACATCTTTTGTCATATTGCCTCCTGCTTTCCAAATTAGTCTGTAAACTACTGTATTTAGGATAGTCTTTTAATAGTAACAGTTCAGCCACACATCTTCTTGCCCGCTTACAGCGGACAAGAAGCGTCAGGCGTCCGCCCTATGAAGATTCAGACAGGAAAATTCTTATGAAAACAAGCTTTCAACGCCTTTTTCTGTCTGAATCTTCGCATGGCTGAACTGTTACTTTTAATAGGTTTCAATATCTATCTTTTTGGTTTCCCGTACCTGCTCCGGAAGAATAGCAGAGGCAAAATTGGTGAATTTCTCCGCCAAATCACTGACATAAAACTGATACTTTTCTCCAGCTTCTGCTGCTCCTTCATCACAGAGCAAATCTTTTTCTTCCAGTAAATCTCTCAGTTCAATGGCTGTTTCGTATGCTGGATTCACCAGAGTCACCTCTTCTCCCATAAGCCGCTTGATGGTGGAACGAAGCAGCGGATAATGGGTACAGCCCAGAACCAGCGTATCTACATATCTGGATTTCAATTCACTGAGATAACGGGACGCAATCTCATCGGTAACAGAATCGTGAAACAGTCCCTCTTCTACCAGCGGTACCAGCAGAGGACAGGCTTTTCCTGTTACCCGCGCATCCGGCATCAATTCTTTTATAACGGTTTCATAAATACCGCTGCGGATGGTTCCCTCTGTGCCAATAATACCAATCTTTCCATTTTGGGTTGCCTTTACAGCGCTGACAGCCCCGGCCCGAATCACTCCGATAATCGGAATGTCCAATTCTCTTTTTACTTCCTCCAGCGCATAGGCACTGGCTGTATTGCAGGCAATTACAATGGCCTTTACCTGCTTGCTTTTCAAAAAACGGATTATCTGTTTGGAAAACCGGATAATATTGTCCTTAGACTTGCTTCCATAAGGAACTCTGGCCGTATCTCCAAAATAGATCATTCTTTCATCCGGCATCTGGCGAATAATCTCTCTGGCCACGGTAAGGCCTCCAACGCCGGAATCAAAAACGCCAATGGAGGCATTTCTGTCTGTCATCTGGTTCTTCCCTCCTGATTGCTTAACTTCTCACTCCTGAAGGCGGCTAACGTGCCAGACCGTGCTCAATCAGCCGGTTCACCAGAGTTTTTTTATCAATGCCTCTTGCTTCCCAAAGCATAGGATACATACTGATCGCTGTAAATCCAGGCAGCGTATTGATTTCATTAAAGACTACTTCTCCCTCCTCTTTCACAAAGAAGTCCACGCGGGCAAGGCCATAGCCGTCTACCGCGCTGAAAATAGCCGCCGCATTTTTTCTGACTGTCTCGGCAGCGTCTCCAGGCAGTTCCGGATCGACTACCGTCCTGGACTCTGCATTATAATACTTTGCATCAAAATCATAGAAATCAGCAGCAGCTAAAATCTCTCCGACACCAGAGGCCTCCACCGGTACCGAACCGCCTCCAAAAACAGCGCACTCGATTTCCCGGCCCACAATGGTTTCTTCTACCAGAATCTTTCTGTCGTGCCGTGCCGCTTCCCAAAGGCCTTCGATCAGGCTCTCTCTGTCTTCTGCCTTGGAAACGCCTTTCGATGATCCTGCGTTGCTGGGCTTAATAAATACCGGATAAGAAAATCTGGCTTCTATGCGGCTTACCACTTCATCCATATGGGTCAGCTGTTCTTTCATCACAGGCTCATAAGCCGCCTGGCGAATCCCCAGATCATCTACAATAATCTTGGTATACAGTTTATCCATGGAAACCGCGGAAGCCAGTACGCCGCAGCCTACATAGGGAATGCGGGCCAGTTCAAACAAGCCCTGAACCGTGCCGTCTTCTCCATACAGCCCGTGAAGAACCGGAAACGCTCCGTCTATAGCAACCTCCTGCCAGGAACTTCCCTCTTTAATTAATGCACATTTTTTTGTGGCATCTGGAAGAATCACCGCTTCTGCCCTGCTTTCTTTCCAGCTTCCGTCCCGAATCGAATCCAGTGACGGCGCTTTCAGCCAGCGGCCATCCTCCGTAATCCCTATCAGCAGAAGATTATATTTATCTGTGTCAATCTGTTCTACTACGTTTGCAGCCGACATGCAGGAAACTACATGTTCTGAGGACTGGCCTCCAAACAAAACTGCTACCGTCTTTTTTTCCATGTCATCTATCTCCTATTAAGCTTTACTCAAAGCCTGTTGATTATTTTTATTGCATACGTGTTTAAATTATACCACAGGTGTCAACAATTACAACAGAAATCTAAACAGACAGGGAGATTTATATATGATGAAATCCGTAAAAAACGATATTCTGCTCGGCCTCAGCCTGGTTCTGCTGGCCTTTCTGCTGTGCTTGGTTCACCTAAATGACCGTGACCAGAATCTGGCCCGGAGAATCAGTGAAAAAGTTCTTCGTTTCCATGTAATTGCAGACAGCAACCGAAAAGAAGATCAGTCCTTAAAATTAGAAGTACGCTCCTTTCTTCTCAATAAAATCGCAGATGATCTTGCAGAAAACCAGAACTCTGAATCTGCTTCCAAAGAGCAGATTGTATCTTATGTAAACCTCCATAAAGAACAGCTGGAACTGGCTGCCAGCGAATTTATCCGCAGCAGGGGCTTTTCCTATGATGCCCAGGTTCAGGTAGGGGTCAGCCATTTTCCAACAAAGGTTTATGGAGATATGCTGTTTCCTGCCGGTGATTACGATTCTGTCCGAGTCATTTTAGGCAAAGGAAAAGGACGCAACTGGTGGTGCGTCCTCTATCCCTCTCTTTGCTTTGTCAGCGATACGGCTGCCGTCGTACCGGATTCTTCTAAAAAGGAACTGGCCGGACTGCTTGCTGAAGAAGATTATGAATCTCTTTTTGCAGTTCATCCCGATATCCGGCTTTCCTTGCGGCTGACAGAATGGTGGGAATCCGTTTCTTCTAATTTTGATCCGCAGACACTACACCCTTGAGAGCCCAGTTGTACTCATTTAATGCCTGCAGCATATTCATACTGGCAGTGTCTCTGGCTGCCTCTGCCTGACAGCAGGCAATCTGGGCTCCCAGATATTCCGCCTGTCCAAGCATTCCCAGTTCATAACGCCGGTTATTGCTTTCCATGGTAAGCTGGGCCTGCAAAAATGCCGTATCAGCCGCTTTCAGGGCTGCCTGTTTTTCCAGAAGGCTGTAATACAGGGTATCCATATTACTGCGGAGCTGTTCCTCTGCATCTGTCACGCTCCGCTCTTTGGAATGGATATCTTTTACCGTCCGGTTTGCCTGTTTTGTATTCTTCAAAGAAATAATGGACTGATTGTAAGCAATTGCTTTTACCTTATCCGCTTCTCGGTCAATGCCGTCAATCTGGCTCATATCCGGCTCCGGAACAGCCCCAAAAACCGGATTATCCGTGTAATCCCATCCGGTCAGCATAATCAGGGTTCTCCGCATGGAATCCATGCTGTTATCCAGGGTCTGCAGCTGATTTTGTGCTGAAGTCAGACTGACTTTAGCTGACAGCAAATCCGCAGATGTCGCCATTCCAATCTGGCTTTGGGTATCCGACATAGACAGCATCGCACTGTACAGCTGAACCATCTTTTCCAGCATTTCCCGGTTTGCCTCCATCTGCTTATAACCAATAAACAGAGACTGTACCGCAGAACTCAGCTGATACCGGATTGGCGCCAGCGTATTCTGATCCAGCCTTTTTGCCTGTTTATCCAGCGCCTTTTCCATGGTACTGGCGGCAGATGACAGACTTCTGGCCATAGCCTTATATTGAGCCGAATAAATCTGATCTCCTTCTGCCTCCAGACCTTTGGCCTGCTGACGGTATTCCTTTCCGTCTTCCCGCATTTTCTCTGCTAATTCATAGGAATCCTTTAAACCGTCTTCCACCGAATCGGCTGCTGAACGGTAAACCGGATTAAAGTATTCGATTAAATCCGGAATTTCTTCGTACTCCAGAGTATCATCCAGCAGCCTGCCCCAGGTTTCATCATCCATATCTGCCGGCTGCTGTACTGCTGCTTCTGCTTTCAGGAAATATGGCGAAGCTGGAGGAGCCAAAAGTGCTATGCCTGCTCCCAGCGCCAGCGCTGCCTTTACGCAGCGAAACGAAACGTTCATGGTTTTCATGGGCCGCCTCCTTTAACCTGCAGATGCCAGACCTGCCACGCCGCTGGTATACGCTTCATAAGCCTGAAGAACTGCCATATCTTTTAATTCCAGAGCCGTTTTTGCGCCTTCCAGTGCAAAAACCTGCTGCTCATATTCCAGCTGGCTCAGATTGCCAATGGACAGATTTAAGGCGGCAGTATCAAATTGCTTCCGGGACAGTTCCAGTTCCGTCTGAGCCTGCTCATAGTCAGCCTGAGCCTGCAAAAGAGCCTGATAACTGCTGGTTACGGAAGAACGAATCTGGGATTCATTATTTTTTATGGTTTCTTCCAGGGTTTCCCTGGTTTCTTCCACTCTGGTATTGCTGTAACGATGGCGGTTCGCAGACAGGGTGTAATTATTTTTTACTGCCTCTTCCTTATCGGTTTCCAGATTGATGGCAAGAATCTCATCCTTACTGACTGACGGCAATTCTCCGATTTCCGGGCTGGCATTATATGCCCATCCGGCCGCCAGACACAAACTCTGTTTTGTTGTTCTAATCTGCTTTTCTGTGCTTAAAATGGTCATTTCCATAGTTTCCACTGCACTTTTGGCATTCAGCACATCCATCTGGGTTGCCATGCCAATGTCCGCCTTGCGCTGTACGGCATTTTGCTGGCTTTGCAGCAGCGCCAGATTCTTTTTCGATAACTCCAGGTTTAATAACAGCTGGTGGTAGTTAATCATTAATGTCTTGGTTGAAGCCACAATTGCGGCTTCTGCCTGTTTGTTCTGACTCAGCATGCCAAAATTGCCGCTTTCTGCCTGGGTGGCGCTGGCTTCCAGAGCCTTGGCCTGCTGTTCCAGAGCCAGAACCGTACTGTCATAGCCCAGGCTGTCCGGGTCCAGCATGTCAATCTGGTCATAAATATTCTGGGCATTCTGGCGGTAGCTGGCAGCAATGTCCCCATCGCTCCTGCCCAAATCGCCGGTCCGGTTCTGCTCATAAGAAGCCTGATTATTTAACACAGTAGGATTGTATTCATGAACCAAATCCGCAATCTCGCCATATTCCAGCCTGTTATCTCTGAGGGCAGACCATTTTTCAGGCGTATAGGCAAATTCAGGACTTCCGGCATATGCTCCGAAAGGCGCTGACGCTGCCAGAACTGCCGCAAGGCCAAACGCTGCCAGGTTATGTAAGTGTTTCATATGTTCCCTCCTTCATGCCCTTAACCGGACATGCATTAATCATAATCGGGTTCCGCTTTCCTCTTTCGGTTCATAATACTATAGTAAACCGGAAGCATCAATAGGGATAAAATGGTAGATGCTATCAGTCCGCCTACGTCTACCAGGCCTAAGCCCTGCATCATCTCTCCGCTGTCTCCAAATGCCAGAGCCATAGGAATCACGGCCACAATGGTCGTCAGAGTCGTCATCAGGATCGGGCGCAGACGGGTTGCGCCTGCTTCGATAAGAGCCGTCTTCATATCCATGGAGGTCCGGTACTGGTTGACCGTATCTACATACAGAATACCGTTGTTTACTACTGTACCTACCAGCATCAGGAAACCTAACAGCGACGGCATACTGATGGAAACATCGGTAAGCCACAGCAGGCCGAAGGAACCGATCAGACTGAATGGAATCGTGGTCATAACCATAAATGAAAATTTGGGAGATTCAAACTGGACTGCCATCACGACAAATACCAGGAAGGCCGCAAGTAAAATCGCCTCGCCTAACGCTCCGAATTCTTCATTCATCATCTCAATAATATCATTGGCTGCCACAGAAATGGTCTGTGTCATGTTGGGTTTTACCACTTCTTCAAAAAGCTGATTGTCAATTCTGGCTGCGTGTCTTCCGGTATCATCAGACTGGGCATATTCTGCAGAAATCGTTACCTGATACTGCTTGTTGCTTCTGGCAATGCTGGCCGGGCTGTCTTCAAACACAATATCAGCCACATCTGTCAGTGCCACGGTTCCGCCGGAAGGACTGGTCAGCATAATTCCCTCTAACTGATCAATGGTCTTGTAGTCATCTGCCGGATATTCCACACGGACGTCTACTTCATTGCCGTTTACTTCCAGAGTTGTCGCATCCACGCCGCTTAAAATCTGGTTGACAGTACCTGCCACCATAGCCGGCGTCATGCCTTCTGCCCCTGCCTTTACGGAGTCAATATGAAGCTTTACAACCGGAGCTGCATTTTCCAGACTGGTATGTACTCTGGCAATCTCTTCTCTGGCTTTTAATTCTTCCGCAATCCTGTCGGAAACTTCTTTCAGTTCGTCGTACTGGGTACTCTGCAAAATAACCTGATACGTATCTCCTACAGACAGGCTGGACATGGTGCTGCTCTCTTCAACTGTAATATTGCAGTCATCTACTGTATTTAATAACGATTTCCATCCCTTTGCTACTTCACTGGTTTCTCGTTTTCTGTCATCTTTTAAATAGGCGGTAAAACTGCCGCTTCCTCCTGACATGGACATTCCGCCCCCATAAGTCAGCATATAGGAATCCAGATCTTCATCTGTGCAAATAATCTGTTCCACCTTTCCTAAAATCGCTTCCGCTTTATCCAGATTGATTCCCGGGCGCATTTCAACAGAAACTGCTATGGTTCCCTCATCAGTAGCCGGAATCATTTCAGAACGGAGCTGGGATGCCATGACAAAAGACAAAATCAGCATGCCGATTGTGGCAAACATAACCGTCTTTTTCTTAGGCAGAACCGACTCCATAATACTGCGGTATCCCTTCTGCATGGCTTTTACTGCTGAAGACGCAGGCGCATGGCTGTTCTCTCTTGGACGGTAAAACGCATAACACAGCGGTACAATGGTCATTGCCGAAATCAGAGAAGCTACCATACAGAAAATAATGGTAAAGCCCAGAGGCTTAAATAACTGGCCGCTCATACCTGATAAAAATGCCAGCGGAAGGAATACAACGCAGGTAGTTGCCGTAGAGCCGATAATAGACTGAAGCACGATTCCGCTTCCTTCAATGGCTGCCTGACGGTATTCCCGAAATCCATGACCCGTTGTGGAACGGAAACAGCTTTCCAGCACTACAATGGAGTTATCTACCATCATGCCCACGCCCAGTACCAGGGCGCTCATGGTAATTACGTTCAGGGAAAATCCCATTAAATACATTAAAACCAGGGCCGCCATAATAGAAATCGGAATAGAGGTTCCTACAATCAGGGATGCTTTGATATCTCCAAAGAAGAGGAAAATAATGATCATGGAAACCACTACTGCCATAATCATAGTCTGGAACACCGAATTCAGTGCCCCTTCAATCTGATCACTGGCGTCGTATACTACTACCATTTCCAGATTTTCATCATTGGCCTTCAGTTTATTCATAACCTTGGCCACTTCTCTGGAAACCTCCTGAACGCTGCTCTTTTGCTGTTTCTGGATGCTGACAGATACCGTATCTCTTCCATTGTAGCGTCCGATACTGGAAGCGTCTTTTACGGTATTGGCTACAACTGCAATATCATCCAGATACACAATGTCTCCCCCCGGAGTGGTAATCGGAATTTCATTTAAGCTGTCTACCGTATCATAGGTTACTCCTGCCGAAACATTTAGTTCCTGACTTCCCACCTCTGTGGAACCTGCCGGTATGGAAAAGCTGGCACCGGAAACCGCAGTCGCCACAGAATTAATGGAAAGATGGTACTGGGCCAGTTTCTCCGGAATCAGCTGAATCCTCACATACTCTTCCTGTCCGCCGGATAAATCCACGCTGGCTACACTGGGAATTTTCTCCAGTTCCGGGACTACAGAATCATTTACATAATTATACAAATTATTGACGCCGGAATTATTGACCGCCATCATCATGGAAGGCGTGCTGTTTATGTCAAACTCCATGATAATCGGAGCCATGGCATCTTCCGGCAGAGAGTTTTCCAGCACATCTACTTTTTTCTTCAAATCGGAATATGCCTTATCCATATCTGTGCCGTAATCGTACTGTAAAAGCACCAGGGAAGAATTTTCGCTGGACATAGATGTAATGGAGTCCACGCCGCTTAACTGGTCGATCTCATCCTCAATCGGCTTGGTCAGCAGTTCATCCACATCTTCCGGACTGGCTCCCACGTAAATCGTACTGATTACCATCATGGGCATATTCATCTCCGGAGTCAGTTCCATTTTCGATGAAAACAGGGAGATAAAACCAAATACCATTAAACACAAAACACACAGGACTGTGGTAACCGGACGTTTTAATACGGTTTTCGTTAAATTCATTGAGTCCGCCTCCTTATTGTGCTTCTGATGCCGCAGATTCTGTCTCTCCTGCCGGCTCTGTTTCCACAGCCTGAGATTCATCCTGAAGCGTTACTGCAGCGCCTTCTGCCAGTTCGGAAGTCCAGGTAGTAATTACCAGATTCTCGGCTGTAATTCCGGAAATAATCTCTGCCCGTTCTGAATCATAAATTCCCACTTCCACCGGAACCTTGTGGACGGTTCCATTGTCATATGTATACACATAAGCATCGCCGCCGTCATAATAAACACAGTCCACAGGAAGAGTCATAACATTTTCTGCTTTATCGGAAACCACGCTTAACTGAATCTTGACGCCCGGAGCCAGTGCTCCCCCGTCATCTACAGAAGCCTCTACGGTAAACAAACCAGTCTGGGGATTTACCATGGAACCAATCTCTGTTACTGTCCCCGTATAGGAACTTCCCTGTTTCTCCATGGAAATCTCATCTCCCAGCTGAATGGCATTTCTCAGGCGGTCTGCAACAGAAAACGTCACTTTCTTTCCGCCTTCTCCCGTAATCACGCAAAGCTGTGCGGAAGGAGCCGCCATATTGTGAAGCACCATGGAACTGCTCTCGATTTTTCCTGCAATGGGAGCCGTCACTGTGCTGTATTCCACCTGAAGATCATACGCCAGCTTTGCGCCGTCATACTGGAGTTTTGCAGACTGGGCGCTTGTCTGGACCTGCTCAAAAGTCTGAGCCGATATGTCGCCGCTGCTGTAAAGCACCTGCATTCTGGCCAGATTGGCATTTGCTGTATCCATGGCCACTTTTGCTGCATCTAAAGAAATTTTACTGCTGTCAATCGGTTTATTATCGATCCGGCAAAGGGGCTGCCCCTGGGTTACCACGTCTCCGGTATCTGCGTAGATTTCTACAATTTCCCCGGTTACTTTTGGCATTACGTAAATA
Source organism: uncultured Clostridium sp. (assembly GCA_900551135.1). Taxonomy (GTDB): domain Bacteria; phylum Bacillota; class Clostridia; order Lachnospirales; family Lachnospiraceae; genus UMGS1370. Next base: position 26,475 of record URUX01000001.1, on the reverse strand, counting down.
ATATCCGATGGTTCCACCGTACCAATGACTTCTTTTGACAGGATAATTGTACCATTTTCCGGCATTTCTGCCTTTACAACCGGTATCGTTACCTGATCTGTAAGCTGTGCAGGCTTCAGCAGTCTGGGAACGGCCACTGCCGCTACAATCCCGACTGCCACAATTCCTGTAATAATTTTGGTTTTTGTTTTCATGCGTTTCTCCTTACTGATTTACTCCCCTTTGGGAACACAGGCTCCCTTTTGGATAATTTCTAATTTTTGTGTAAACATGTGATAAATTTCTTCGGTTCGTTCAGGAAAATCAAATCTCTGACCCAGAGACATCACCAGGGTCTGCATTCCCAAATCTGCTGTCAGACGGATAAATTCCTTATCCTGACTCCGCAAATCTGACCAGTCTCCATTGTCATAAATCCACTTCTCTATATCAACCGCTTTCTCCATGGATTTCAGGCCTTTGCAGCCGGAAAACCGTCCTCCCTCTGTCTGGAGCATGGCAATTCTGGCTATCTCTGTCAGATTTTCGCTCCATTCAAACTGAAACCAGTCCAAAAACATTTCATCCAGAGTTTTCCAATAATTTCCCTGGTTCTGAATCAGTCTTTTCCTGAAAAATTCATAAGCCTGCAACAGGATATCAGAAAAAACATATTGAAGCAGATCTCTTTTATCCTCAAAATAGGTATAAAAACTTCCTCTGGAAATATCTGCGTTCTGGATAATCTTGTTAATGGATACTTTTTCAAATGGGACTTTTGTGAATTCAGATATGGCGGCCATCCGAATAATTTCTTTCTTCTCTGCCGGCAGACGCGCAAATCTATCTGTAGGCATATTTCTCACCCTCTTTCTCTAACGCCTGTTTAATCAGGCAATGAGTTTCCAATATACTGGCCGTTTTCAAACAATAAAAGAAAAGTGACAACCTGTCACCATTATAATAACCGGCTGTCACTGCGTCAATCACTTTATATTTTTTTTACATTTATTAACAACTTCTTTATGAAGCCTGTTCTTTAATATTTTTCGATACGGTAATCTCCTGATTATCAATATGTTCTCTGACTGCTGCCTTAGCTTCTGCAATGCTGTGCTTTTTAATGCAGCGGAGAATGTGCTCATGTTCCACAATCAGCACCTGACGCTTTCCTGCATCTTTGATATATTCCAGGCGGTAGCGGTACATCTGCTCCCTGAGGTTGTTGAGAATCTGAACCAGACGTTTATTTCCCGTTGCCTTGTAAATCAATTCATGGAACTGTTCGTCTGCCTCTGCAATGGCCATAACATCCCCTTTATAGATTGCGTCTGCAAACTCTTTCTGGGCTTCCTCAATCTCTTCAATCCCTTCTTCGGAAATTCTCTGGCAAGTCAGTTCAATGGCCAGTTCTTCCAAAGAACGGCGCACTTCCAGGACATCCTTCAGGCTTTTTTCAGAAATTTTCGCAACCTCTGCTCCCTTTCTCGGAATCATTAAAACCAGACCTTCTAACTCCAGTTTGCGGATTGCCTCTCTGATAGGCGTTCTGCTGACTCCCAGACGCTCTGCCAGCTGGATTTCCATCAGTCTTTCTCCCGGCTCCAGTTCCCCCTTTAAAATCGCCTGGCGCAGAGTATTAAACACTACGTCTCTCAATGGCAGATATTCATTCATTGTTACCCGAAAATCGCTTCCCATGATTTTCTCCTCCTTGATTGTATTTCCAGATTCCTGATATTATAACCGTTTATCGAATATTCTTATTGTTGAAAATATTAGTTAAATACACCTGCTTTGCCAGTTCTCTGCTCTTTCCATAACGCAGTTCCTCATAAGCATCCGACGCTGCTTTCGGATTATCAAACAGACTAAACACTGTAGGGCCGCTTCCGCTCATCATGGCTCCTGCTGCTCCGTACCGACGCATAACCCCTTTAATCTCTTCAATAACCGGATATTTTTTTGCTGTAACTAATTCCAGAACATTTCCTAACTTTGCAGAAACTCCCGACAAATCTCCCGCTGCAATAGCCTCTATCATACCGTCAATATCCGGATGCTGCTCCGGTCTCAGGCTGTTGGCATGAAGATTTTCATAGACATACTTTGTAGATACGCTGACAGCCGGTTTTGCAAGAAGAACCTGACACTGGGGCATTGGAGGCAGGGCTGTCAGTTTCTCTCCAATTCCCTCTGACAATGCAGTTCCTCTCATAATACAGTATGGTACGTCTGCGCCAATCTTTACTCCCCGTTCCATCAGTTCTTCGGTTGACAATCCGAGATGAAACATTTTATTCACGCCTACTAAAACCGCAGCCGCATCACTGCTTCCTCCAGCCATGCCTGCTGCAACGGGAATCAGCTTGCGAAGGCGGATAAATAGGCCGTTTTTAACCTGAAATTCTTCCATCAAAAGATTTGCCGCTTTGTATACCAGATTGTTTTCATTTACCGGAAGATAGGACAGGTTGGTTTCTATCTCAATTCCCGGCTCCTGGCGGAAAAACAAATCAATCTGATCATACAGTCCTACTGTCTGCATGATCATCCGTACTTCATGGTATCCGTCTTCCCGTTTTCTTAAAACATCCAGTCCCAAATTAATTTTTCCATAAGCCCGAAGCTTAAAATGAGTCGCCATACAAATTCCCTCTGTTTATGTTTTTGAAATACATTATTTTGTATACAGTATTAATATAAATACATTGTAAACACTTACACTTCTTTTTTCAAGCCTTTTTTCGTCAAAACTTTTTATTTGTTTAAAATGCGGCAGTTTAAAAGACAAAACCGTCTGGAACGAGATGTTTTGCACAAAACCCCCAAAGTCTCTCAGCACTCCAGAAAAATGTGGAATCAGACTGCTTCCGGACATAAAACAAAAAAACGGACCCCGAAGAGTCCGCAATCCATAGTATAATTCAATTCGATATGACCAAATATCTTAAATACCATAAAAATCGTACCGTATTTGACAAAACTTATTAACTGGTTCCAACAGGGTTTACACGGTTTTCTGATCATCCGTTTCATCTGCAAACAGCGGTCGAAGTTCCTTTTCATCCTCCCTGTCGCTCTTTGGGATATAATTTTTAAAGACCGCATGGAACACATAGGAATTCACGAAAGCGATCAGCGGGAACCCGAACAGGAAAAACAGTACGGAAAACTGAGGCGCTGCAAAAAAGCTGACAACCATAAGAGCCACTACAGCACCATCCATTATCACGATTCCCAGAGTCTGGAAAAGATGACGAACAGACATAAAAAACGCATTAAACAGTGTTCGTTTCACCGGATTGTAAAAACGGCTCTGGAGAGGGAACACATAGGTCAGGACACAGAAATACACCAGACTTAGTGACCCGAATACCGTTACCATAACCGTGCGAAGCTTGGATGGTTCGGTCTGCATGTAAATAAAGAAATATAAATCAAACCCCAGCACCAGGCCTATTGCCAGCATAATCAGCCAGATAATGGTAGACTGCTTAAAGTTCTCCTTAAATGATTTAAAAAACGACTTAATGGTATAGCCGTCTTCATCCCGGACCAGTTTTAATGTCACATAATAGAGGGCTGTAGTAGAAGCGCCTATTGTAACAATCGGAATGGATGTAATCATCCATAAAATATTCAAAATAATCAAGTCTCCCAGCTTGCCGATAAACCGCCAAACCGGATTGTCGTAGTTAAACAGTCCCTGAAGCATACCGCACCTTCCTCATTTCTCATTTAGTAATTTCAATACCTGGTGTTCATTATATCGAATCCGGCATAAAAAATCAACTTTCCCTGTGATTTCATAATTTTTTCATATTTTTTTTATCTTTTTATGGTATACTGCAAGATAGGCAACCGTTCAGCCATGCAAAGATTCAGACAGAAAAAAGCAAAACTGTTGCCAACATCGATTGTCCAGCTTTGGAAAAAATACTCTCAGAAAAGAGGAACGCTTTATGTCTTTGAAAGAATCAATAAAAACGGAAGCCAGAGAAGAAGGGGAAAAACTCAAAAAAATGTCCTTTAAGGACAAACTCTGGTATATATGGGAATATTATAAAATCCATATGCTGATTGGCTGTGTTATATTATTTTTTATCTACGTTATCGGCACTATTTTTTACCAGAAAAGTTTCACAACCCAGCTTTTCACCATTGTTATGAATGACCGTTCTATGTCTGCTGCCAACTATGAGAAGCTGGCAGACGATTTTAAAATCCGCATGGGCTATGGAAAAAAAGATAAAGTAGAAATGGATACCAGTCTCTACATCAGCTTTGAAGAAACCTCTTCTGAACTGGATTACGCATCCCTGGCCAAGGTAACGGCCATCGTCGCCAGCCAGGATCTGGATATTATAATTGCAGATACGGCTGCAGTTGACCACTATGCTGCAAACGGAGGCTTTTTAAATCTGGAGGAAACTCTTCCTGCTGATATCTGGGACACGGTTCAGGATGATATTTACATGGCAGCGGATGAAAACGGCAATTTCTTCCCTGCTGCTATTAATCTGGATCACTCACATTTCCGCGAAAAGGCAGGTACACAAATGAAAGAGGCGTATTTTACCCTGCTCAGCAACTCCAGCCGTACAGATACGGCCATTGAATTTCTCCGCTATCTGTACGAGGAATAATCCGCCGGAAACCCAGTGACTCTGCCAGTTTTTGTGACGGCAGATTTGTTCTGTCTACCTGAATACAGACCTTACATTCCAGTTCCCAGTCCGTATATGCCATAATCGCCTGGCAGGCTTCTCTTGCCAGGCCTTTTCTCTGATACGGCTCAGCGATCTGATAACCCATTTCCAGATAGTCTTCCGGTATCTCTCCTGCTGCTTTTAACATATCGCAGACGGTATCTTCCGGATTCCACACACCGGCTGCCCCTGCAATGCAGCCGCTGTTTTTTTCTTCCAGAACCCACAGCCCGTATTCATAAAATCCATATTGACAGGAAATATAGGAGTTTAAAGATTCCCTGCTCTCAAACGCTTTTATCTGCAGAAAAGCCAGCTGTTCCAGATCATTTTCCCCTGCCTCCCGGATAACCAGCCTGTCTGTCTCACATATTACCCATGGAATCTGGTTTTCACGCCGTACCAGACGTTCCGCTATAGTCTGCAGCGCCTTCTCCCCTACCTCATCCCAGCTTCTGATAAAAGTCGAAAGCCATGGGCAGGAAACTGCACAGTCTTCCCCTACGCCAAGAACGGCTCTTCCAGCCGCCTCAGCAGCCAGAAGAGCCTCCGGTTCATCCGATATGCAGACCTTATGAAGCTGTCCATTTATCACTACGTCACAGGTCTTTGTCATAATTTAGCAGCGCTCCGGTTCTGGATACGTCTCTCCAAATGTTTCAACAGTAATACTCTTAATCCTCTGCTCTTTCATTGGTCTGTCACTGTAATCTGTGCGGACATCGGCAATCTTATTTACTACATCCATGCCCTCGATTATCTGGCCGAATGCAGCATAAGCGCCGTCTAAATGCGGAGATGTCTCATGCATAATAAAGAACTGGGAACCTGCGGAGTTGGGCATCATGGAACGGGCCATGGACAGCACGCCCGGCGTATGCGCCAGGTCGTTCTTAAAGCCGTTCTGGCTGAACTCACCCTTGATGCAGTATCCTGGGCCTCCCATACCGGTTCCATCCGGACATCCGCCCTGAATCATAAAGCCTTTAATGACACGGTGAAAAATCAGGCCGTCATAAAATCCCTTTCCTGCCAGACTTAAAAAGTTATTAACCGTATTTGGAGCGACTTCCGGATATAATTCTGCCTTCATTACGTCGCCGTTTTCCATTGTAATCGTAATTACTGGATTTTTCATGTTGTTTCTCCTTTCATTCGAGGCTGTAACGCCGCTGTCTGCGATGCCGGATTTTTGCCCCGGCATCCTGATATGTTGATTTTATCAAATCCGGCCAGGCATTGCAAGTAAAAAGCCATCCGGAAGCATATCCATCTTTGTCTTTTCCTGTTTTTTGTTCACAAACTGTTCAAAATTCATTCAAAAACCTTTTACACAATTAACATGATTTCTTCACGATTTCTGAATATACTATAACCATAGAAAACAGCACAAGCTGTTATTCTTAAATAAAATAGCTTACAAGATTTTTTTCATAATACTCGAGCTGATAAGAAATTATCAGCTCTCCTCCCTTTTTTCTAGTTATAAAATAGTCAGATATGGATGTTGGTTCAGTCTGACTATTATTTTTTTGTACAGACTCTTATTTATCCGATACACGAATGAATCTTGACACAAAATGTTTAGACAACTATACTAATTATTGTATTTCTTATACATATGGGTCAATTTCTTTTATCGAAACAGCCGATGATGAGGTCATCCTATACAAGAGGACTCTTGGGCAGGAGGAACTGGCAGTCTTAAATAATTTAAGCTGTGACAAAAAAATGATAACCATACCGGACTCCTGGTTTGATTACCACTGTTTAAAAACTGCTAAACGTATCCAAACTTGCGCCAAACGGCGCACAAGTCAGACAGGAACGCCGCTAAACCATCAAAGATGATGATTAAGCGGCGTTCCTGTCTGATTATCCGGTACTATCGCATAATGATGTATACCATATATCCGAAATACAGGGCCAGCATTGCGATGCCTTCGCCCCGGTTAACTTCTTTCCTGCTTCTGGCCATCAGCCATACTGCAGTACTGAAAACGATTAAAACAATTAAGTCATATGAAGACTGGATGGTAACTGCAATCGGGTGAATTGCAGAAGAAATTCCCAAAATCATTAAAATATTAAAGATATTGGAACCAATTACATTTCCTAAAGCCAGTCCGTTTTCCCCTTTTCTGGACGCTACAATCGAGGTCACCAGTTCCGGAAGAGAGGTTCCCATTGCCACAATGGTAAGGCCAATCAGGTTCTGGCTTAATCCAAAGGAACCTGCTATCTTGCTTGCACTGTCAACGACAACATCGCCGCCCATTACAATTGCTGCGATTCCCCCTACAATATAAACAAAGATTTTGAGTGGAGAAAGGGGTTCCGTCTCTTCCTGGGCCTCGATTCGTTCTTTCAGTGCTTTCCTTACCAGTTTTATAATAAAATAAGCAAACAGAACCAGAAGAAGCATTCCATCTAAACGGCCGATCTGCATATCAAAGGCAAAGAATGCCAGCAGCACTCCGGAAATAAGAATTGAGAAAATAAAGTCTCCATTTAAAATTCCCTTGTCCACTGCCATAGGAAGAATTACACCGCAGGTACCAGTTACTACCATCAGATTAAAAATGTTGGAACCGATTACGTTTCCTACTGCAATTTCATTGTTTCCTGTAAGCGCTGCCGTTACACTGACTGCCAACTCCGGCGCACTGGTTCCCATTGCCACAATGGTAAGGCCAATTACCACACTTGGAATCCTTAAAATTTTTGCCACTGCAGAGCTTCCCTCTACAAAATAATCGGCGCCTTTTATCAGCAGGACAAAACCGACTACCAACATGATCCATACTAAAATCATTTTTCCTACCTCTCTCTTCCTAAGTGAACTTGCCGCAACAAAAAAAGCGATCTCTTATTGTACCACAAAAGATACAATAAAAGTCTCGCTTCTTAATATGCGTACCGGATTCCCCTACAGACTCTGCCAGGAATCGTGATGACGACAGCGCATGACATCAAAAGCCTTATGTCCCCGGCTCCTGATGTGAGCTACTCCCTTTTACTATGGTAAGTATACGGGTCTTCCTCAAAGCTGTCAAGGGGCAATTTTTATTTTCTTTCTCTGATGGAGCCGCCCATTATCCAGACTGTAAGGATAGCGGATACGGGGTGCCAGAATCAGGATGGCGCCGATATTTGGCAGCGCCATAAGGCCATTCCATATATCGGACAATTCCCAAACCGCATCGATTCTGGCCACACATCCAAAAAAAACGGCGCCTAAATACAGGATTCCATAAACGCTTCCTGCCATACCGCTGCCGCCCTCCCCAAAAAGGTAATCTGCCGCCTGCTTTCCCATATAGTACCATGCAATAATGGTTGCAAATGCAAACAACATCATGGACAGCGCCACCGCATATTCTCCCCCATCTCCCAGAAATTCAGAAAAACTGCGAACTGCCAGAGACGCTCCATCCTGAATAGGAAAACCTTTTTGGGCCGCTGCGCAGAGAATCACCAGAGCCGTTACGGTACATACGACTATCGTATCAAAAAACACTTCAAACATAGCCCACATCCCCTGTTCCTCCGGTGTTGTATTTTCTGCCGTCCCATGAAGAATTGCCAGACTGCCCAGCCCAGCTTCATTGGAAAAGACCCCTCTGGCAATCCCATACTGGACTGCGGTTTTCATCCCCCAGCCAGCCATACCTCCAGCCATACTGGAACCGGCTGATGACGGTGAAAATGCATCTGAAACAATCTCCAAAAACGCTTTGGGAATCTGTTTCCAGCAAAATACCAGTACCAGAACCGAGGCTCCCAGATAGATCCCCGCTGACCAGGGAATCAGTTTTTCCGCTGCCAGACCAATCCGCCTGATTCCTCCCCCAATTACTGCTCCTGCTGCCGCAGTTAAGATTACCGCACACCAAATCCTTGGCATCTTCCAGGTAAACTCTGCTGTTTCCGCCAGAGAATTGGCCTGTACCATACTTCCCATTCCAAGAGAAACCAAAACACAAAGAAATGCATATATCCCTGCTGCCGCCGGACATTTTACCCCGTATTTTAACGTTACCATAGGCCCGCAGAGCCATTTCCCCTCTTCCGGCCTTCCATTTCCTGTCTTTTTATCCTCCCGGCGACGATAAGTAATTCCCAGCCAGGTTTCTCCATAGGCCGTCATCATCCCGATAAATGCTGACACCCACATCCAGAAAACCGCCCCAGGGCCTCCTGCCGCCAGCGCAGTAGCCACACCGGTAATATTTCCGGTTCCTACTGTGGCTGCCAGAGCGGTACAGGCAGTCTGAAACTGAGACGTTCCTCTGGAACCGGTTTTTAACGATTTTACCAGACTTCCGGCAGTCTGTCCCATCCAGGTACCAATTCCCCGTATCTGAAATCCGCCTGAACGAATGGTCAAATAGAATCCGGTTCCAAGAAAAATCACCAGCAGCCACGGCCCCCAGACTGCTTTATGTACCAGATGAATCAAATCTGTCATATCTGCCCCCTGTCTTTTTCTATTTTCTATTCTTTTCCAGAAGAATTTATGCCCAAAACCACTATCACAATTCCTCATTTTTGTGATAGAATATTAGAAAAAGAAAGGAGTCTTGATTATGCCTGGTTTTACTACACATTATATTCTGGGCATGAAGGCTTACAACAATATGCCTTCTGGCCCGTTAAAATTTATTATTGCCAAATACCGCTGGCTCTACCAGCTGGGACTTCAGGGGCCAGATATGTTTTTCTATAATCTGCCTATTCTGCGCCATAGAGATTACCGGAATGTCGGCTCCTATATGCATGAACACCATGTCAGTCAGTTTTTCCGCTGCTGCCTGAACAACATTGCAAAAATCGAATCCAAACAGCAGCGGGAACGGGCTTTGGCTTATTTCTGCGGTTATCTGGGGCACTATATCGGTGACTATACCTGCCATCCCTTTGTTTATGGACGTATCGGCTATGATGTCGCCAATCCTACTTCCCACCATCACGGGCTTCATGCACTTCTGGAAAATGACATCGATGCCCTTTTGCTGTATAAGTACAAGCATAAACTGCCCTCTCAGTTTAATCAGGCCGCTACTATTTGTCTAAACGGTTTTGAGACCCAGTTTATTTCCCGGTTTTTGGCTCAGTGTATTAACGAAACCTACTACCCCATTACCTACAAAAATAATTTCCGCGTAACCCCAAGGCTGGTTCAGCGCTCCATTCTGGCCATGCGTTTCGGCTGCCGTACTCTGGCAGATAAATCCGGTAAAAAGCAGGCTGGCATTGAATTTGTGGAGTCCCTGTTTTTAAAGCATCCCCTTGCCTCTACTAAAATTGTAACGGACAAGGTTGCTTCTCCCAAAAAAAGCTTAAACTCCAACCACGAAGTCTGGTGCAATCCATGGAACCAGCAGATGGCTTCTACCGCCTCTTTTCCGGATCTGTTTCACAGAGCCCTTACCAAATGCGGCGTCATTTACTCTCTCATTGATGAACTGCTGAATGGCGGACGGCTGACCAACCCGTCTTCTTATGAATTTTTACTGGATGAATTAGGGGATTATTCCTATCACAGCGGACTTCCCGTAGGAGACTAATCAGAGATTGCAAAAACCGATCGTTCTGCCTGATGATACAGGTACAGAGCGGTCGGTTTTTGTATAACAGTTCAGCCATGCATCTTCCTGCCCGCTTACAGCGTTTTTTCTGTCAGAATCTCCGCACGGCTGAACTGTTACATATTATTCTTCCTGGCTTTCAATTGGGATAAAGGTTCTTCTTTCTGCCGGATCGATTTTCTTTCTCTCTAAATCTGCGCTGCGAATGGCTTCTTCACAGAACTGTTCCTGGGAGTTAACCTTTCCTTTGCCTCTGCGGTCCGGCTTTTCATAACTGCCGTCCGGCTGAAGGATATGGGCTTTTACATTATCGGCAAGCTGAACTTCCAGAATATGCATCACTTTTTCCCGTACCGGTTCTGCCTCTACAGGGAATACAATTTCCACACGTTTATCTAAATTTCGAGGCATCCAGTCTGCACTTCCCATATAGAGTTTGGGAGATCCGTTGTTCTCAAAATAGAAAATCCGGCTGTGCTCCAGGAAATTTCCCACAATAGAACGAACAGAAATATTTTCACTAAGTCCTGTCACTCCAGCTTTTAAACAGCAGATTCCCCGGATAATCAGTTCTATCTTAACGCCTGCACAGCTGGCCTCATACAGCGCCGCAATAATTTCCTTATCACACAGCGAGTTCATTTTGGCAATAATGTGGGCTTTCTTGCCATTTTCCGCATTCTCCTGTTCCCTCCGGATACGACGCAGCATCGTGTCCCTCAGCCACAGAGGCGCTACTGCCAGACGATTCCAGCTAAGAGGTTCGGAGTATCCGGACAGCATGTTAAATACAGCCGTAGCATCTTCGCCATACAGAGGATTGCAGGTAAAGATACCGCAGTCTGTATACAGTTTCGCCGTAGAATCATTATAATTGCCCGTTCCAAGATGGACGTACCGGCGGATTCCGTCTTCTTCCCTGCGAACTACCAGGGTAATCTTGCTGTGGGTCTTTAAGCCCACCAGACCGTATATAACGTGGCATCCTGCCTTTTCCAGTTTTTTCGCCCAGATAATATTGTTTTCCTCATCAAATCTTGCCTTTAGTTCTACCAGTACAGATACCTGCTTGCCGTTATCTGCTGCTTCTGCCAGAGCCGCAATAATGGGAGAATGGCCGCTGACCCGGTACAGGGTCTGTTTAATGGCCAGTACACTGGGATCTTTTGCCGCAGCCCGGACAAAATTCACCACCGGATCGAAGGTTTCGTAAGGATGGTGCAGAAGAATATCCCCTTTCCGGATATTCGTGAAAATATCCTCTTCATTCATCAGTTCCGGCACTGGCTGGGGCTGATACGACGGATTTTTCAGCCGTTCAAAGCCTGACATTCCGTACATCTTCATCAGAAATGTCAGATCCAGAGGCCCGTTTATCTCAAAAATATCTTCGCTGCTGACTGCCAGTTCTTTTTTCAGAATCTTTAACAGCCGTTTATCCATCTTCTCTTCGATCTCCAGACGGATTACCTCTCCCCACTGACGGCGTTTTAACTGTTTCTGGATTTCTTCCAGCAAATCCACGGCCTCTTCTTCATCAATGGTCAGATCTGCGTTTCGCATAATCCGGAATGGATGAGCCGTAATAATATCATAATTTAAAAACAGAGACTGCATGTTTTTTTCAATAATCTCTTCCAGAAGAATAACATTGTGGATTTCTTTTCCATCCTCTGCCACCGTCACCGGCAGTTCCACGATTCTCGGAAGAACAGAGGGCACCTGAACCATGGCAAATTCCAGTTCTTTTCCGCCCTTTTTCTTTTTTAAGAGAGCCGCAATGTTTAACGATTTGTTGTGTACCAGCGGAAATGGACGGGAAGAGTCTACTGCCATAGGCGTCAGTACCGGATATACATTTTCCTTAAAATACTGATCCGCATACGCTTCCTGTCCGGGTGTCAGATCCTCATAACCGTCTAATACATTGAGGCCGTTCTGGTGCAGCGCCGGAAGAATGGAACGGTTATAGGTAGAATACTGGACATTAACCAGTTCGTGGGCTTTCCTGCTGATTTTTTCCAACTGCTCTCCAGGAGTCATTCCCGCAATGTCCGGTTTGCTGTAATTGGCATGAACCAGATCCTTTAAAGACGCAACCCGGACCATAAAAAACTCGTCTAAGTTGGAAGAAGTAATGCTTAAAAATTTCAGGCGTTCAAACAGGGGAAGACTTTTATCCCTGGCTTCGCTGAGCACCCGATAATTAAATTCTATCCAGCTCAGTTCTCGGTTGACATAGTTTTGGGGATTTAAAAAATCCTTTTTTTCCTGCGCTTCCATACTTATCCTTTCCTTTTCTGCCTCAAAATCGGGCGAATTCCATAGATTTCCTCAAAAAAATCTGCCTTCTGTTCAAAAGACACTCGCTCTAAGGTTATGTCTCCTTCATAGTCTGTAGTAATGATTAGTTTCCGATCTTTCAGAATCATCCTGCATCCAGTCAGCTTCTGCTTATGGCTTCTGTCCATGGAATTGGCCAGTCTTAAAATACCAGTCAGTTTTCCAATCAGAACCGTAACTTTCTTTACATCCACATCTGTCAGGCCGCTTTGAAATGCTCCCAGTTCCAGATGTACTTTGTCATACTCAAAATCACGGATATTGTAACGGACCACATTGGCTACAATCTCCCGTTCCAAATGGCTCAGACCAATGATTTCTGTAGACATAATAATATTGTATGCACATTCATTGGCATTTTTCATACTGATAAATTTTCCGCAGGCGTGCAGCAGAACAGAAATCTGCAGCAGCAGGCGCTCTTTTTTTCCCATTCCGTGATACCGTCTGGTAACGTCAAAAATTCCCAGAGCGTAATCCTCCAGTGCCTGATTATGGCTGCTGTGGCACTTGTACCTCTTTGCCAGATTGCGGGCTTCTATAACAATGTCCCGTTCAAAATCGTGGTTGAACTTTACCAGACGGCTCTTTTCTGCATAATCTGCTGCAATTCCGTCGCACATACTGCTTCCGGGAAGCCAGATCATCTCCGCTCCCGTCATATCATAGAGGCTTTTATAAATCGCTGCACTTGGCAGTAAAAACTTGGCAAAATCCTCGTTTACACCAAATTTGTCTGCGGCTGCATCCATTCCAATGTGAACCAGTTCCTGATAATAAGTCCGGGCCTGTTCTGTTGTAATGCGATCCGGCATAGTGCCTCTTGCCGGATCCCGAAACAGATATCCCGTATTGCGTCCAATTCCGATAATATTTTTAATCTCTCTGTCTTTTAAATGGATCTTGCGGAAGGTAAACAGTTCATTTTCTACAATCTCTCCGATTAACTCCATCGTTAATTCCATATTCGCCTGAACCCCTGACAACAGTTCCCGCACCCGGAGTCCGCCCAAAGGAAGATTCTGCGTCGTAACCAGAGTATCTTTGTCAAAAAGAGTCAGCTGGATACTGCCAAATCCAATATCCACAATTACCGTTCCTTTTTGAATGATCTTATTAAATTCCACATCTTTTACAGCGATCGCCTTGTAACTGATAAAGCGCTGCTCTGAATTACTGATGATTTTCACATCCAAATCAGTCCGGACTTTTATATGATCCAGTATAATCTGATTGTTCTCTGCCTCGCGAAGGGCGCTGGTGGCATAGGCCCGGTATGCCTGAACCCTGTAGCCCTTCATAATCCGGGAAAAGTCTTCCAGAACCCGGCACATCTCATCAATGGATTCGTAACTGATTTTTCCATCCTTGTAAACGTCCCGTCCCAGGGCAATTCTGTGCCGGACTCTGTCAATGGCGCAGACACCGTTTTTAGGGGATATTTCGTAAATACTCAGTTCCATCTCAAAGGAGCCTATATCAATTGCTGCAAATGTCTGTATCGCTGCCATAGATCCTCCTCCTTACTCTTTTGACTGTTTTCCTAACAGATGAGTAATAAACTGGGTGGCTGTCCGTCCGGAAAAACCGCCGTGGTACAGTTCCCATTTGTTTGCTTCTGCATAAAGTTCTTCTTCCGGAATATGTAAATCGTAACGCTCTGCCAGAACCTTTACAATATTCTGGAATTCCAGCTTGTCCGGGGCTCCAAAATAAATCGTCACCCCAAACCGGGAAACCAGAGACAGTTTTTCCTGAACCGTATCATTTCCGTGAAGATCATCCAGAATCTCCTTCTTGTCGCTGAACTTCTCCCGAATTAAATGGCGGCGGTTGGAGGTAGCGTAAATCAGCACGTTGGACGGCTTTTTGCCCAGTCCGCCTTCAATAATCGCTTTCAAATATTTGTACTCGATTTCAAAATCCTCAAAGGATAAATCATCCATATAAATAATGAATTTGTAATTTCTATCTTTAATCTCTTCCAGTACGCTGGACAAACAGCGGAACTGATGCTTATAGACCTCTATAATACGCAGTCCCCTGCCGTAATACTGATTTAAAATAGCTTTGACGCTGGACGATTTGCCAGTGCCTGCATCTCCGTACAGAAGCACATTATTAGCCTCTTTTCCTTCAATAAACGCTTCTGTATTGGCAATCAGCTTTTCTTTCTGAATCTCATAACCTACCAGATCATCTAAATATACATGATCGATGCTGGTAATGGGCTCAATCCATGTGTTTCCCTGTCCGGCTTCTGTACCGCGTTCTTCAATGCGGAATGCTTTGTTCAGGCCAAACCGTCCCACGCCAAACTCTTTGTAAAATTCTGTAACCAGCCTCTGAAACTCTTTGGTGTCAGCGGCTGCTTCCAGTTCCTTTGCCAGTGTTATAATCCTGTCACGAATCCGCCGGTTAAAGACCTTTCCCGTCCTCTCCGCTGCATGGAAGTCAGATAAATACCCCCAAATTCCGCCGGACAGAAGCGTTGTATCCTTATCAAATAATTCCTTCATCATGGAGAAATCATGGGCTGCCAATTCATTAATTGTACCATGAACCGGGCCTACTATCTCACAGGCTGTACTGTAAGCATTTTCGTGGGTTGCCAGACAATATGCCAGAAAACAGTGCCACAGATTTCCTTCAAAACCATATTTAGCAGCCAGTTCCAGTAAACAGCTGGCACAGGCGAAGCCGTCCATTGCAGCCGGCTCTTCTTCATCCAGCAGCATTGCCATGGAGTCAAATAATTCCTGATGTTCCAAATTTCTATACAGTACAAATTTTGAAGTATCCATATTCTTCCCTCTATCTATATCAGTAATTTCCTAAAATACGCATTCCCACCGCTTCCTGGGCGATCCCCAGCAATGCGTTTTGAACCGGACTGTCGCTTAAGCTGCCTTCGATATCCACAAAAAACCGATATTCCCAATTTCTCCCCAATATAGGCCTGGATTCAATCATTACCATATTTACATGGTTGAAAATAAAATTACCCAGCATATTGTAAAGGGTACCGCTTTTATGAGGCAGTTCAAAACAAATGCTGACCTTTCTGGCTCCAGTCTGGTAAATCGGACGGTTCGTCACCACAATAAATCTTGTGGTATTGCATTTATTATGGTTAATGCTGGTCTTTAACGGAGTAAGACCATAAATTCTTCCTGCATTTTCACTGGCAACTGCCGCCTGGCTTTTGTCTCCGTCTTCTAAAACCTTTTTGGCCGCCATGGCCGTATTTTCCACGCTGACCTGACGCCAGTTTTTATTGGCATTTAAATACTCGGAACTCTGCATCAATGCCTGGGGATGGGAATAAACGGTTTTGATTTCTTCTAATGCGGCTCCCGGGAGTCCTAACAACGCATGATTAACATCCAGAAATACTTCTCCCACTATGTAATTATTATATTTCACCAGCAGATCATAAATACCGCTTACTGCTCCTGCAGAAGAATTTTCAATGGGAAGGACTGCATAATCTGCCTGTTTCTGACTCACTTCCTCCATGGCTTCTTCCCAGGAAGGGACATGGTAAGCCTGGACGTCTTCTCCAAAATACCGCGTCGCAGCCTCATGGCTGTAGGCTCCTTCTACTCCCTGATATACTACCCGGACATGGTCTTTGTTCAATTGTTCAACTGGTTCAAATCCAGAAGGCGGAACCTTGCCGTGTTCTGCCAGAAGCTGGTACTGGTATCTGCGGCTAATGGTCATAATCTGGGAAAACAGTTCCGCAACAGCCTGTCCGTTAAACTCACCATGGGCCAGTTCCCGGACTTTCTTTAGCTTTTCCTGTTCCCTGGCTCCATCATAAACGGCTTTTCCCGTTTCAATCTTAAAGGCTGCCACATCTGCACACAGTTTCATTCTCTCTTCAAACAGTTCTGTAATGGTTTTGTCAATCTGATCTAACTTTCCCCTAATCTCCTGTAAATCCAAACTCTGCATGTCTATTCCTGCTCCATCTCTTTCAACATCCCGATTATTACATCACGGGTATAGGCTCCTGAAAATTTTTTCTGTTCCGGCGGAAGCTGCTTTAGATAAATCGGCTTTCCATATCGAACCGTAACCTTCGATGACCGGATAAACGGCATATGCTTTTCAAAAATATCTGCTGTTCCTGTCATAGCTACCGGAATTACCGGGCAGCCGCTTTTTTCTGCGATTTTCAGGCTTCCCTCTTTAAATGGCAGCAGATCCTTGCGATCCTCATTGCGGTTGCGGGTTCCTTCCGGGAAAATCCAGACGGAAATTCCGCTTTTTACCTGTTCAATTCCTTTCAGGATAGTCTTTAACCCCTCTTTAATATTTTCCCTGTCTAAAAACAGACAGTTTACATTTCGCATCCAGTCTCTTAAAGACGGGTATCTCAGCATCTCTTTTTTGGCTACAAATCCCATCAGTCCAGGGACTGTAACGTAGCCCAGCAGAATATCAAAATAGCTTCTGTGGTTTCCTACATACAGAACAGCCGTATCCTTCGGGATGTTTTCCAGCCCTTCTACTGTATAAGAAACTCCGCTTATTTTTAAAATAAAGCGGAACATAAACTGGACAATCTTAAGGCTCTGGCGGTTTCTTTTATCCGGATTTTTCTTTCCCAGAAAATGTTCATAAATCAGAATGGGAATACTTAAGACTAAAAAAGAAAATAAGATAATGGCTACTAATAAAATACGTATCATAAACTGCGTCCTCCGGGGATTTTTTAAGGCCGTCCTCACTCTCTGTACGGCCTTCACTTTGCCACTTTATTATATAAAATCCCCGAAGCAAATACAAGTACATGACACAAATTTTACTTCTTGTAACCATCCAGCCATGGGAAGATTCAGACCGAAAAAAGCGTTGAAAGCAGGCAAGAAAATACCTGGCCAAACGGCTGCTATCTCTTCTGGACACCTGTGATTTGCTCAAAAAGCAGCCCTGTCAGAAACCAGAATGGTGCAAAATCAAGGCGGATCAGGCCGTTTACGCTGGATCTGCATCCGGTATAATCCCATGGACACATTCCCCGTCCCCTCAAAAACAGTCCCGACACATATTCTCCGATAAAAATCAGCACCATATACAGCATACCATGGCGGACAGCCTGATCGGCCGGATTCAGTTCTGTCCCTGCTCCGCTGCTTCCGTCTCCAATCCACAAATCTACCTGACGTCCAATAGGCCCTAATAGCGCCCCCATACCATAAATCGGAAACATTAACAGGGACGTATGCCCCATAAGCCGCCAGTCTCCGGCTATGACGGACTCTGCTGAGGTAAAAATCACTTCCAGACACCAGCCGGCTATGCCGCATTTAAAAAAATCAATCGCAAATCTGTTCAAAATAATTCTCCCTTTCCTGTCACACATAATATGCACAAAAAAGGGAGAACTCATACCATTCCTGCTATTTTACTGTAACGGTCCGGAACCGGCTGCATTCTTACAGCAACGGGGACAGGAGCCGGCTGCCCTGCTCTTTTATTCGAATCAGCAGGGATCTGGATTCGTATACTTCTTTCGTAATTTCCCGGCAGTGCTTCAAATCACTTAAGAATTCTTCTTCTAACTGCTGGGTAATGGTTTCATCATAAATCGTTGCATTTACTTCAAAATTCAGTTCAAAGCTTCGAATATCCATATTGGCAGTACCATAACTGCTGACTCTTCCATCTACCATAACTCCTTTGGCATGGAGGAATCCATTGTCGTATACGTAACATTTTGCACCAGCTTCAATCAGATCGCCGGCATACGAATATGTGGCCCAGTACACAAAGGGATGATCAGGCTTACACGGAATCATAAGCCGTACATCCACACCAGATCTGGCTGCTATGCGCAGAGCCGACTGAACGGCATCATCCGGTACAAAATAAGGAGTGTGAATATAAATGCTTTTTCTTGCTTTGTGGAACAGTTCCAGATAATTGTTGCGGATCTGACGATCCAGAGTATCCGGCCCGCTGGCTACAATCTGGACTGCCACCAGACGTTTTCCCTCCTCCTGCATGGCTTTTACCAGGCCATTGCGGTAAGGTGAATCAAAGTACTCTGGAAGCTGGAACAGATTTTCATGGGTTGCATAGTTCCAGTCTAATACAAATCGAATCTGCAGGCTGATAACTGCATCTCCGGTAATTTTCAAATGCGTATCCCGCCAATAGCCGAACTTTGGATCTCTGGAAATGTATTCCCGGCCAATATTAAAGCCGCCTACATATCCGATAATTCCGTCAATTACCACGATTTTGCGGTGATTTCGATAATTAACACGCAGGTTTAAACGCCCCAGCAGCGCAGGGAAAAATACGCCTACCTGAACTCCTGCGTTTTTTAATTCTTCCCAGCGTTTTTTCGGCATAAAACGGCCGCCCATACCATCATAGAGAATCCGGACTTCTACCCCGTTTCGTACCCGGTCAATCAGAATCGGTACAATCGAATCAAATACTTCATCATTTTTTATAATGTAGTACTGGATGTGGATAAATTTTTTTGCTTTGCGCAGACTGTTCCGCAAATCTTCAAATTTGGCCTCTCCATCTGAAAAAATCTTAACCTCATTGTGTACCGTAAGAACACTGCCGGAAGTTTTTAAATTGTACATAATCAGATCGCCATAATCCCGAACCAGGGGATCATCCATATTTTCATGGTTGAAATTCCGCAAAATTTCTTCCTGACTGCGGATCGAGGAACCCATCTGATCCTCCAGGCTTTTAATTCGGAACATCTTGTTCTTGTGAAAATCCTGACCAAACAGCAGGTAAAATATAATACCAAAACCCGGGATAAAATAAAGGGCAAGAAGCCAGGTCCATACTGTCTTCGGATCTCTTCTCTGAAAAAAAACAATGATTATGGATAAAATCAGATTAATAAACAAAATATTATCTAACAGCCAGTTCCAGGCCATGCTTAATCCTTCTAATACTATCTGCATAGTTGCTTCCTTTCATAAAATATAAACTAAAAATACGGTTTCATTTTAGCATACTTTGCTGACGATGTATAGGGCAACCAGAAAACCGAAGTTTCCCACTCTCCTATGGCCGGAATCCTGAAATTGACAAATTGCCCTGCCAATTATAAAATAAAAGCAGCATCCATATATACAGATGCTGTCATTACCGATAACAACGACTCTCCAAAGCGAGATTCTCCGCTTAGAAAGGATTTCAACTTTATGAAGCACATTCTTGTAATTGGAACAGGCGGAACCATTGCCTGTAAACGAAGTGATGACGGATTAAAACCGGTTATGTCTTCTGACGAACTCCTCTCCTTTGTTCCAGATACCAAACAGTTCTGCCTTGCAGACACTTTGCAGGTTTTAAATATTGACAGTACCAACATGCAGCCGGATCACTGGCTGCTGATTGCCCGGTCAATAGAAGAACATTATGATCAGTATGATGGTTTTGTAGTCTGCCACGGTACCGACACCATGGCCTATACGGCTGCAGCCCTGTCTTATCTGATTCAGGATTCTCCCAAACCCATTGTCATTACCGGCGCTCAAAAGCCTATTGATATGGAAAATACCGATGCCCGCATGAACCTGGCCGACAGTCTGCTGTTCGCCTCCTGTCCGAAAGCTCACGGCGTAAATCTGGTCTTTGACGGAAAAGTCATTGCCGGAACCCGTGGCAAAAAGGAGCGTACCAAAAGCTATAATGCATTTTCCAGTATTAATTTTCCCTACATCGCCACGGTACAAGAAGATCATGTCATCTTTTATCTGGATGACAAGGAGCAGAAGGAACGGAACGTCCGCTTTTCCCTGACCATGAATTCCAATGTAGGTCTTTTGAAGCTGATTCCCTCTATGGACGCAGGACTTCTTAATTACATGGCCGAGCATTATGACGGCGTAATCATTGAATCCTTTGGCGTAGGCGGCCTTCCTTCCTATGAATCGGGAGACTACCGCCAGGCCATCGACAAATGGACTTCCATGGGAAAAACAGTAATTATGACCACCCAGGTAACCAACGAAGGCAGCAACATGTCTGTCTACGAGGTTGGAAAAAAGATGAAGCGGGATTTTGGCCTGCTGGAAGCTTATGATATGACATTAGAAGCTGCCGTTACAAAGCTGATGTGGATATTGGGCCAGACCCGCGATCCGAAAAAAATCCGGGAATTGTTTTACCGGACCATCAACCGTGATATTTTGTGGAAACAGTACTGATTTACTTAAACTGATTTTTTGCCGCATCATAAAAATATCCTGCTGCAGAAAGTTTCTGCTTCAGTTCCTCTTGATCGGTACCCAGACCATGGCACAGTTCCTCTAATGAGGGATAGTAATCCCGAAGCTGGGTGTTGATGTAGCTTAACAGCATAATGGGGTCTTTGGGAATTGTCATTTTAATCTCCTTTTTAAAAGGCTCTGTCTGATGCCAGACAGGGCCTTTTGATCGTTACTCTGCTGCCTTGATGGCCCGCTCTTCACCGGCTGCTACTGTGTCGTCTACCAGATAAGCAGATGCATCTCCTTCTGAACGGATGGGAGCTACTACTGCATGGAAACCGTATTCCTTAAAAAAGCCGCCATAGGATTCTGGTGTAGATGCTTCATAGTAGGAACTCTGAATCTGTACCTCGTCGTTAATCGCCTTTACCAGATCAGTTGCGTAAGCAACCGCCTCTTCTTTGCTGGCCTCCTCGGATACTAATATTTCCAGGTTTACCATCTTTTCCTCATCATCCACGTTAAAGCCGATTTGCTCTAAATTCGGATATTCATCGGACTCCATAAAAATCTCACCCAGATCCTCATAAACCTGTTCCCAGACAATCTGCACATCTTCTTTTATCGAAAAATCCGGTGCGGCAGCTTCTCCGCTGGGCGTTACAATGTTGCTCTGGGTGCATCCGCTAAGAAGCATTGCGGCACAGCCCATAACAGCCAGCATACTCTTTGCCTTCTTCATTTGGAATTTCCTCCTTATAACTCTTTCACTTTTTACGCAGCTTGTATTATAGTGGATCTTTCAGGATTTTAACAGAGGTTTTTTGAAAATGTCATAAAATCTTCATTTTTTCTCTTGCTTTTTCCCTCTTCCGGTGCTATCATGTTCAATATATTTCAAATTTTACTTTTTTTGAACATCTTTTAGGAGGTCTTTATGAAATCTCGCATTGACTGGGTAACCACCGTAATTCCCTGTGCCGCCATTATCCTTTTATGTGTTCTTTTTATGGCATGGCCGGAGCAGTCCTCTGCAGCTTTAGAATCTGTCCGGTTTTTCTTTGGCGATCAGCTTGGCAGCTACTATCTGATTGTAGGGCTTGGCGTTTTCTTTATCAGTTTATATATTGCATTTTCCCGATATGGAACCATCCGTCTGGGCAATACAGAAAAACCTGCTTATACCGACTTCCAGTGGGGCGCTATGATGTTTACCTCCGGTTTAGCCGCAGACATTCTGTTTTACTCTCTCTGTGAATGGATACTATATGCAAATGAACCCCATATTTCAGATATGGGCACAATTCAGGACTGGGCTTCTACGTATCCGCTGTTCCACTGGGGTCCGATTCCCTGGGCTTTTTACCTGGTTCTGGCTGTTGCGTTTGGATTTATGCTTCATGTCCGCAAACGTACTAAACAGAAATATTCGGAAGCCTGCCGGCCGCTGCTGGGTAAAAAGACAGACGGCGCTGCCGGAAAGATCATTGACTTAATTGCAGTTTTTGCCCTGGTAGCCGGAACCGCTACAACATTTTCCGTATCTTCCCCCTTACTTTCCATTATATTCAGCCAGTTTTTAGGGATTGAAGAGTCCAAGCTGCTGACCATTGCAATTTTAGTCATTGTAGGCGTGATTTACATTGTAACCGTATATTTCGGAATGAAGGGAATTGCCAGACTTGCAGCAGGATGTGTATACTTTTTCTTCGCCTTTCTTCTATATGTATTTATCGGCGGTGGAAAGGCCCAGTACATTATCGAAACCGGAATCACTTCTCTTGGAAATATGGTGCAGAATTTTATTGCTATGTCCACCTGGACCGATGCCCTGCGTACCTCCTCTTTTCCTCAGAATCTGACGATTTTCTACTGGGCTTACTGGATGGTATGGTGTGTGGCTGCTCCGTTTTTTATCGGAACGATCAGTAAGGGACGCACCATTAAGCAGACCATACTGGGCGGATACTTCTACGGACTGGCTGGCACCTTTGTCTCCTTTATCGTGCTGGGCAACTATGGTTTGGGACTCCAGATGCACGGACAACTGGATATTCTCGGCATCTATGAACAGAGCCAGAACCTGTGTACTGCTATCTTAGCCGTTATGGACACCCTGCCCCTTCCCGCTGTGGGATTGATTTTACTGGCTATTACCATGATTACCTTTTACTCCACTTCCTACGATGCCCTGGCTCTGGTCGCTGCTTCTTATTCCTATAAAGAACTGCCGGATGGCCAGGAACCGTCCAAAGCCGTCAAGCTGTTTTGGGCTGTGCTGCTGATTTTATTCCCTATTGCCCTGGTTTTTTCTGACAATTCCATGGCTAATCTCCAGACAGTATCCATTATTGCTGCCTTTCCTGTGGGAATCATTATTGTCATGATGATTTACAGCTTCTTTAAAGATGCAAAAGCATATCTGAGTGAGACTGGTAAAAACTAACTCAAAAACCTCCGGGCCAGAATAACTTCCTCATTCTGGCCCGGAGGTTTTGACCTCTTTTAATTTCCCTGTTTTACCGTTACTTCCAGGTAATCCAGTAATATACAGTTAAAATCTTCACCTTTTATTCTTCCCAATCCGCCTTCTGCACAGGCGATTTCATCATAAACAGACACGTTATCTCTTCTGATATTCCGTCCGCTTATTACCACCGGAACCGGATCTCCGCTGTGTTCGCATCGTTCACAGGGCGTTGAATGATCGGCTGCCAGTGCAATAATAACCGGCTCCTGGATCTCCCTGGAGACAGCTTCCGCTGCCATTCCGACCATCTTATCAAACTGCTCTATCGCTCTGACTTTTCCCAAAGGTTCATTATCATGCCCCATTAAATCTGTAGCTTTATAATGCAGAGCCACAAAACCATGGTTTTTTAAAGCTTCTACTGCAAACGCAGCCTTTTTCTCAATGTCGGTATCAATATTTCCGGTAAATGCAGAATCTGTCATAATATCAAATCCCGCCAGTCTTGCAACTCCTAAAACAGTACGTTCAGATGCTACACAGCAGCCGCTAAATCCCAGCTTTTCTGTAACTTTTTCAATTCTGGTCATCCTTCCTGCTCCTCTGGTTAAAATACTGTTTGCAGGCAAAAGTCCCCTTTCCATCCGCTCTTTATTTAATGGATGTTCCTTTAAAATCTGGTGCGCCTTTTCCATCACCTGATTTAAAATTTCTGCCGTATAAGCTGCTTCCGAACTGGAATCCCTGGCTGCCGCTTTTTTCACCGGACACCCTTCTTTCTTTGGATCGGTATCGGATATTGCCGCCGACAATCCCTGGCCTCTCAAAACCAAAACTGCACGGTGCTCCGTTGCTTCTTTAAACAGCACCTGGACGTCCCCTATTTTTATCCCGTTTAATGCCTGTGCAAGCTGGTTTGTGCCTTCTCGTATCCTTCCAGCTCTTCGGTCGGTTACGATTCCATTTTCATCGACAGAAGCAAAATTACACCGGAATGCGATATCTCCTCCTATCAGTTCTACTCCGTCTCCAAAGGCTTCTATCGGCCCCCGTCCCGGATAATCTTCAATTCCGTACCCAAACAAAATCAAATGTCCCAGATCCGTCCCCACTGGTATTCCGGCACGGTAAAGATCCATGATCCCGCATGAGCCCTGCTTTGCCAATGCGTCCAGATGCCTAGTATCTGCATATTGCAGCGGAGTTTTCCATCCTAAAATTTCACAAGGGCGATCTCCTACCCCATCCGCTATCGCTAACAGAATTTTATTTTTCATAAGCAGTTCTCTCCTTTAACAGTCCATTTTATACTATCACATGAATCCAGGTAAAGTAAATCAAGGACATGGAACAGGCTGCAATAAAACAGGAAATCAAACCAAAGAACAGTTCATCTTTTACGTCAAAATACCCTGTTCCAAAATAAAGGGTATTTACTTTTAAATGCGGCGGCAAGGTAATGGTTGTAGAGATACCAAATGCACATACCAATGCTAACGGAACCGGATCGATTCCCAGTCCTTGCGCCAGTGTAATAATCGCAGGAATCAAGATAGTTGTTCTGACTGTTTTGCTGGTAAATATCATATGGCTGTATACTGTTATAAAAATCAAAATGACTGCAACTACTGAAGGATTCATTCTGTCCAGCCCCATTGTCTCCACCAGATTGCCAATGAGCCAGCTGGCCGCTCCCGTATCGTTGACTGCATTTCCAACTGCATAAGCGCCGGCTGAGAAAATCATCAAATCCCATTTAATATTGGCTTCTTTCCATGTAATTACACCAATTCCAGGAATCAGACAAAGCAGCATTCCGATAACAGCGGTCTGCTCCGTACTGATTTCAAAGCCAAACCATGCTTCCTGGTAATCTCCGGTTGCCCATAAAAACAAGGTCAGCAGGAAAATAAATAACGCTTTCTTTTCACGCAGAGAAATCGGCCCCAGCTCATCTAACTGTTTTTTCAGGGTTTCCGCTGCATTGCCCATAGCGCCTGTCATTTCTTCTTTACACTTATACAGTTTCAGGCCTACTACAAATGCGATTGCCGTAGTCAGAAGCGCCTGGGGAAGTGAACCCAGCAGCCACTGCATATATCCGACATCTCCCCCTGCCTGTTCATTAATAAATCCAATTGCCAGTACCTGGGCGGATGTCGCCGTCATAACGACAGACATCGCAAATGCATTGTTTTGAACTCCCTGCAGCATTAACAATTTGCCAAAATTGCTTTTTCCGGGAACCGCTTTATAAATTTCCAGAATAACCAGTGCAATAGGAACAATCAAAGATGCTCTTGCTGTAGTGGACGGAACAAAAAATGCCAGAATGTAATTGACGATTACAAAGACTACCAGAACCTGTGCAGGGGTTTTGGCAAACTTTGTTGTCAGATAATATCAAAGCCCAAAGCACCAAAGACGATCTCCTGATCCTCTACTGCCCCAATCAGAGGAAGCAGCAAAATCAGGATAAGTGAAGTAAGGTAAATCGGAATCGGCCTTGCAATCCACATAATTAATGCAAACGCAAAAAGTGCCATACTCTTTTGCGCTTCCGGAGTTACTGCTTCTGGAAGCGGTAAAAATAAAATAATGAAAAATGCTGCTATCGCCGCAATGGCGCTTGCATTGGTATCCATTTTTTCTTTTGTTCTTTTGACATACTTTCCCCTCCTCATCATGCATCATTCAGACTGCGCGCTCACCAACTGGTACATTTGTTTTATATGTTCATTATATTCCTCTTTTTTGTTAACTCAATCGAATAAAGTTTACAAACTGATAACTTTTTGTTATGATTAATTTGCAGCAACTCGCTGTCTACATTTCATTTTAACGGAGTTTCTCTATGGATATTACAAAACTGGAATCTTTCCTTACCTTAGCCAAAACTCAGCATTTTGCCAAAGCTGCTGATAAACTTTATATTTCCCAGCCCGCTCTCAGTAAGCGGATTCGAGCCTTAGAGGATGAACTGGGCATTCCTCTTTTTGACCGGATGGGCAACCAGACCTTTCTGACGATTCATGGAGAAGCATTTCGCCCATTTGCAGAAAACATGGTCGCTACCTGCAACAGCGCCAAAGAATATATCCGGCAGATAGAAAACATGGAACACGGTGTCCTGAATTTTGGCGCAACCAATTTCATCGGCGTTTACATGCTTCCGG